>JBBIID010000282.1:0-4689 GCA_037446675.1 Paludibacter sp. | reverse complement strand
CAAGTCACGCTGATTTTTTGAAAGAAAATCTTATACAATTTCCATAAATCTATAAATCATTTTCTAATTATTATGCAAGAAATCAAATTCTACAGTGGTGAAAACATTCCACTGGAGCTACACAAGGTACGCATCGTACAAAAACTAAATCTCGTACCCATCGAACGCCGTTTGGAAGCACTTTACGAAGGAGGATTCAACACTTTCCGCCTCAGCACCCGCGATGTTTTTTTGGACATGCTTACCGACTCAGGAACTAATGCCATGAGCGACAATCAACTTGCCGCCATGATGCAAGCCGACGACGCTTACGCCGGATCGCAAAGTTTCGAACGCTTGGAAAAAGCGGTACAAGACGTATTGGGTAAAAAGTATCTCCTTCCTGTTCATCAAGGTCGTGCAGCTGAGAATATTATTTCGCTGGCTTATGTTCACAAAGGAAGTTTGGTTCCAATGAACTATCACTTCACTACCGCCATGGCACACATTACCGACAAAGGCGGACAAATCGTAGAATTGCTTTACGACGAGGCGTACAAAGTAAACTCCGATCATCCTTTTAAAGGGAATATGAATATCGAAAAACTGGAAGAAGTGATTAAACATCACGGAGCTAAGAACATTCCTTTTATTCGCATGGAGGCCTCTACAAACCTTATTGGCGGACAACCATTCTCAGTCCAAAACTTACGCGATGTTAGGGCTTTGGCTGACAAATACGCTATCCGTTTGGTTCTCGACTGTAGTTTATTAGGCGAAAATGCTTATTTGGTACTGAAACGTGAAGAAGAATTTAAAAACTCGGACATGAGAACCATTATGCAAACCATGACGGGGTTGGCTGATTTATGCTATTTCTCCGCTCGCAAATTGAGTTCTTCCCGCGGTGGTGGTATTTGTACCGACAGCATGGAAATATTCAAAGAACTAGAAGCTCTTGTGCCATTGTATGAAGGATTCCTTACCTATGGAGGTATGTCAATCCGCGAAGTGGAAGCAATGGCTGTTGGACTTTACGAAACACTCGACGAGACCATGATTTGCCAAAGTCCATCGTTCATCAAATATTTGGTCGATTCATTGGACAAAAAAGGAATTCCTGTAATAAAACCAGCAGGCGTTTTAGGAGCTCACATCGATGCTATGCAGGTTTGTGCTCATATTCCACAAACAGAATATCCGGCTGGAGCCTTGGCAGCTGCATTGTTCCTTATTTCCGGTATTCGCGGAATGGAACGCGGTTCTATCTCCAATCAGCGCGACGAATATGGAAATGAAACGTACGCCGATATGGAATTACTTCGTTTGGCTGTTCCTCGTCGTGTTTTCACGCTGTCGCAAATCAAATATGTTGAAGATCGTTTGAATTGGTTGTACGACAATCGCCAATTAATAGGAGGCTTGCGTTTCATTTATGAGCCACCAGTGCTGCGTTTCTTCATGGGAGGCCTAGAACCAACCAGCGATTGGCCCCAAAAACTTATGGCTAAGTTCAAAGAAGATTTTGGAGAAAGCCTGTAATTTCAGTTGACAGTTATCAGTTGACAATGTATAGTTAAAAGAAATCCGCTAAATGAACGAATCATTTAGCGGATTTACTTTTGTCGATACTTTCAATTTCTCATTTCGAACTCTATTTGAGATATTTTTCTAGGAATTGATCCTGTTCCCACAACAAATGCAATATGTTTTCGCGAGCCACGTACCCATGTTGTTCTTTTGGTAGAATAACCATACGTGCAGGAGCACCTAATCCTTTCAACGCTTGAAAATAACGCTCAGTTTGTAAAGTGAACGTTCCGGGATTATTATCTGCTTCGCCATGCACCAGCAAAATCGGAGTTTTCATTTTATCCGCATTCATAAACGGCGACATCGTATTATAAACATCTGGAGCATCCCAATAATTTCGTTGCTCGTTTTGGAACCCAAATGGCGTGAGTGTTCTGTTGTAAGCTCCACTTCGGGCAATTCCGCAGGCAAACAGATTGGAATGAGTCAAAAGGTTAGCTGTCATAAACGCGCCGTAAGAATGTCCTCCTACCGCAACTCTTTTCCGATCGATAAAACCAAGCGAATCCACTGCATCAATAGCAGCTTTCGCATTAGAAACCAGTTGTTCAATGAAAGTATCGTTTGGTTCTTCTTTCCCTTCGCCAATGATTGGGAAAGCTGCATCGTCCAGCACAGCATAACCACGCGTTACCCAATACACAAATGAACCGTAATAAGGGAATGTAAACTCATTTGGATTGGCGGTTGTTTGCCCGGCGCTGTTTTTATCTTTGTATTCAGCCGGGTATGCCCAAATAAGCAATGGCAATTTTTCTTTTTTTGTTCGATCGTATCCAACAGGCAAGTAAAGCGTTCCCGAGAGCTCAACACCATCAGCACGTTTATACTTTATCACTTCTTTGTAAACATCCTTTATGCTTTCAAAAGGGTTTGGAAAATATGTCAATTGAGTCAACTCATCCTTTTTCCGGAATTTTCGGAAATAATAGTTTGGATATTCGTTTTTCGATTGTATTCTGACCAACGCCTCTCCTTTTTTATAATCTTCAATATCGAAGATTTCTTCCATTTTATCTTTATACGACGATTGGTAAAGACGTTTCGTTTTTAGTGTTTTAGTATCAAGCTCGTCGATAAAAGGAAATTGTCCATTTGGAGTATGCCCATCGCCGATAAGGAATAAAGAACTTCTATCTGTGGCCAACACATATTTCCCGTATTCATTTTTCCATGTTTCAAAACTACCCGGATCGGAATACACATCCTGAAAATTACGATCGAAAATAACTTTTGCGCTTTCGCCAGGCATAGACGGATTAATCAAATACGTTTTTTCATTTCGATCGTCGTACCATTCATCCTGAAGTATCGCGACATTATCATTTCCCCAAATAATATTCGAATAACGCTGAACTGTCTTTGTCAATAAGTGAGGTTTGCCATTAAAAGGTGCATCCCAAAGGTATACCGCATCACGGAATTTCGCTTCTTTACGAGGATCACCTTCGTCCAATGCCTCTACAAAAAATAAAGTTGAAGGTTTATCTGCTCTCCAGTTCATCGAACGTTTTCCGGTTCTTACCGCCATAAAACCCTTTGGCAAAATTTCAGCCAATGGAACTTCGTTTACCGTTTTCACTTCCTGTCCACTCAAATCATACACTTTTGAAGTTTGAGGAAATCTGTTCAACGGCACCACATAAGAAAATGGTTTATGCAAAGTGGTTACTAAAATGAATTTTCCATCGGGAGAAAAAGCCTCCGTTGCGTACATATCTTCTTTTTTGAAAAGCTCCATTTTGGCATTCAAATCCACCCGATAAAGCTCCGATGTTGCTAGTATCACGAAGTTTGTTTCATCGGCTGCATTTTTCAACAAATCGGGATAAGTCCGGTTTTGCGAAGTTGCCCCATTACTCACCGACACGGTTGGACCTGAGGGTAGTGCGTTTTTCGAATCGATTAGTTCCGGGCGATCTTCAGGTAAAACTCTTGCTAAAAGCTGTTTGCTATCGCGATACCAATTAAATGGATTTCCAAGATTTGCATTCAGAACCGATTCCGTAAGTTTTGTAGCTTGTGCCGTCTCAATGTCAAGAACCCAAAGTTCAACACCTGTTGCTGTCGTATTTGTAAAGGCAACTTTTGATTCGTCGGGCGACCAAGTAACAAAAGCAATACGCGGCTTTGCTGGCAGCCCTTTAACCTGAATCGGTTCTTTATCTACGACTTTTCTAACCTTAAGATTGCTTATATAATTCGTTGCAGAAGCTATATTGGTCACTGGATTTATTCTCAAACCTGCCATGCTCATTTCTTTCTGATTCAAATCGTCCAAGCTTTTATAAGTGTTGCGATAAGTCAACAACATAAATTTCTTTTTTGTGTCGATCGAAACCTGAGGTGCACGCTGATAGTCGGCTAACTTCAAAATACTTTCAGGTGGGGTTTGGTAAGTTGGGTTTTCTTGTGCTAAAGCACTATTTAATGATGTCATAAGTATAAAAATGTAGAAAATTAATTTATTCATATGCTTTGTGTTTTAAATTTCAGCCTACCAATAAGGCTATGTTATTCCTTTTTATTTGTCATTTCCAGATTTTTCAACAAAGAGATTATGATCCTCTCTCTCGTTCAAAATGAGTTCATCAAATAAGAAAGTGTATTTCTGCAATCAATCTGCAACCCCAGAATATTATTAAAATGAGCAATGGTTAACATTTAAGAATGTAATGGTTAGTAAAAAAGAGATTTTTGCGCAATTTTCATTTTACATAGTTTGGTTATTTCGCAAAAATACAAAATTTAAGGCGAATTCTTTCGATTCGCCTTAAACCTATGAAATATGTACTCGGGGGTAAGAAGAGCGGTACAGCCAACTTTTAACGAATTGCATTTGTTCCTCTTTTAATCAGGTTTAGGTTACGAGGAAGAATACCCTATGTTCACTATACTCGATAATTGACTATACCGCTTAATTTTGAAAGCAACTTGTTTCCTTTATGTTTATTTTCTTGAAAAAAGGAATTTAATATTATGGAATCAACTTACGAAGGTATTGAAATATGGCATTAGCGCAAAGAAAATCCAGAAATAATTTTGGACATTATGATTTACAAAATACTGTTTCACAGTGAAATAAAATTTAAACACCTCTTATTTTTGGACATTGTT
>JBBIID010000281.1:622-4710 GCA_037446675.1 Paludibacter sp. | reverse complement strand
TATTAAAACTTTTGTTTCATCTGCAATTTAGCATGAAACTTAATTCTCCTTTGTTTGAGCCAAGCAATAATTAGGCTCAAACAAATAGCTGATTATGTTAGCATTCAATTAAATGCAGATATACAAATAACCATGGAATGCTTCAATTAAAGCTATAATAATGCTATTGTAAGTAGAACATTCTTCTTTTCCTCCTGCAAATAATCCTGTTTTGTAAATTTTTCAGTTATTCTGAATTTAAATTAAATTTTTATGGAAGTTTTAATTATTTTTTTTCAAACTGCTTTAATCTCATTTTTTATCGCTGGAGTAATTTGGACGGTAGATACTCTCTTGTCATTAAAAAATAAATAACGAATTAATTTTATAGGTATGAATTTTTCATCTTTTTTTAGCCAGTTTCAGGGAATAGCCACACTATTTTCTTCAGATCTATCTATTTCAATAACACGTATATTTCTGATTCTATTGGGTGTTTTTTTAATGTACCTTGGAAAAAAAGGGGTATTGGAAGCCTTGCTAATGATACCAATGGGGTTGGGCATGTCAACTATCAATGCGTCACTCATGTTTATGCCTGCCGGTGTTCCAGGTGGATTTGTAGAAAACGGTTCAACTCAGGGAACGTTATTCCTCGACTCAATGGTAACCGATGTAAACCAACTCTTCACATTATTGCAGATTGATTTTCTTCAGCCCGTTTACGTTTTTACTTTCAGCAACGGACTTATAGCATGCTTAGTATTTATGGGTATTGGTTCTTTACTGGATATTGGATATTTGCTTCAACGTCCGTTTTCAAGTATGTTACTGGCGTTGTTTGCCGAGTTGGGTACATTTATTACAATTCCTATAGCTCAGGCAATGGGTTTGTCTTCGAAAGAGGCTGCATCCATTGCAATGGTTGGAGGAGCTGATGGCCCAATGGTTTTGTTTACTTCATTATCATTAGCAAAACATTTGTTTGTCCCGATCACTGTAGTTGCATATTTATATCTTGGATTAACTTATGGTGGATATCCTTATTTGATCCGTCTTTTGATACCTAAAAAACTACGTTCAATCAGGATTGACAAATCAAAAGAAAAGCCGGCAAAGAATATTTCTTCGACAACAAAACTTGTTGCCTCATTTGTGCTATGCATAATTCTTTGTTTATTGTTTCCAATGGCATCTCCATTATTTTTTTCCTTATTTTTAGGCGTAGCAGTCAAAGAAGCCGGACTAACGCATATACATGATTTTATTAAAGGTCCACTTTTATATGGCTCAACGTTTTTTCTGGGATTGACATTGGGAGTCCTTTGCGAAGCTCATTTATTGTTGGATCCCCGCATTTTAAAACTCTTGGTGTTGGGAATCTTAGCACTCTTATTCTCTGGAATCGGAGGAATAATCGGAGGATATATTATGTATTTTATTAAAAAAGGTAATTTTAATCCTGCAATTGGGATTGCTGGAGTAAGTTGTGTTCCTTCAACTGCAAAAGTGGCTCAAAAGGAAGTTACCAAAGTAAATCCAGTAAGTATGATTCTACCAGAAGCATTAGGTGCAAATATTTGTGGAGTTATAACAACAGCTATTATTGCGGGTCTTTATATAAATTTCTTTGGTAAATAACATGTTTTTTGTGATTAACAAAAAGAGGCAGTCAATTATTTTTAGGCTGCCTCATTTCTTTATTCATTTTTGATTCTTAATTCCTATACGCCAACTTCTCTCCATCAAAATCAACGGTAATCGATTGGTTGCTTAGTACCGTTCCGCTGATCAACTGTTTCGACAAGTCGTTCAGCACATATTTTTGGATTGCACGTTTCACCGGACGAGCACCAAATTGCGGATCGAAACCTTCGTCGGCAATAAAATGGATCGCTGCTTCGGTAAGGTTAAGCTCGATGCCGTTTTCTTTCAGTGTTTTTTGTACCAGCGAAATTTGCAAACGAACAATCGCTTCAATCTGCGATTCGTCGAGCGGAGTAAACATGATTAACTCATCAATACGATTCAGAAACTCGGGTCGAATGGTTTGTTTCAGCAATTCGAATACCTGAGTTCGGGTACGCTCCAATATTTCGTCGTGGTTTCCGGCATTCATTTTTTCGAAATTCTCCCGAATCAACCCCGAACCTAAGTTCGATGTCATAATAATAATCGTGTTTTTAAAGTTCACCGTTCGTCCTTTGTTGTCGGTCAGTCGACCATCGTCGAGCACCTGCAACAACACATTGAAAACGTCAGGGTGTGCTTTCTCAATTTCGTCAAACAACACTACCGAATAAGGTTTTCGTCGAATGGCTTCGGTCAACTGACCGCCTTCGTCGTACCCCACATATCCGGGAGGCGAACCGATAAGTCGTGTTACCGAGAATTTTTCCTGATATTCGCTCATATCGATACGCGTCATCATGTTTTCGTCGTCAAACAAGTATTCGGCCAGTGCTTTGGCTAATTCAGTTTTACCAACACCCGTTGTTCCGAGAAATATGAACGAACCAATCGGTCGGCGGGGATCCTGCAATCCGGCACGACTACGACGAACCGCATCGGCCACCGCCTGAATAGCTTCGTCCTGACCAACCACCCGTTTGTGAAGCTCATCTTCGAGATGCAACAGTTTTTCTTTTTCGCTTTGCAGCATTTTCCGCACAGGAATGCCTGTCCAGCGGCTTACCACATCGGCAATGTCTTCGCTGTCCACTTCTTCCTTTATCATCGCATTGCTTCCCTGCATGGTTGCCAATTCCGATTGATATTCGTCTATTTGCGATTCCAGCGATTTAATTTTTCCGTAGCGGATTTCAGCTACTTTTCCGTAATCGCCTTCACGTTCGGCTCTGTCGGCCTGATATTTCAAATCTTCAATCTCGATTTTGGCTTGCTGAATTTTGTCAATCAACGATTTTTCGCTCGACCATTTTGCACGCAGTACTTTGCTTTCCTCTTTCAGGTTGGCAATTTCGGCATTCAGTTGCTCCAACTTTTTCTTGTCATTTTCACGCTTTATTGCTTCGCGCTCAATTTCCAACTGTTTGATGTTACGTTCTATGTTATCCAACTCTTCCGGAACGGAATCCACTTCCAAGCGGAGTTTGGCGGCTGCTTCATCCATTAAGTCGATAGCTTTATCCGGCAAAAAACGATCGGTAATATAACGACTCGAAAGCTCAACGGCAGCAATAATCGCATCATCTTTGATTCGCACTTTATGGTGATTTTCGTAACGTTCCTTCAATCCACGCAAAATGGAAATGGTGCTTGGTATGTCCGGTTCGTTCACCATGACGATTTGGAAACGACGTTCCAATGCCTTGTCTTTCTCGAAATATTTTTGATATTCGTCCAAAGTAGTTGCACCGATAGAGCGCAATTCTCCACGGGCCAAAGCCGGTTTCAAAATGTTAGCGGCATCCATTGCCCCTTCGCCTTTTCCGGCACCCACCAAGGTGTGAATTTCGTCGATAAACAGAATAATTTCGCCTTCTGCTTTCACCACTTCATTGACCACCGATTTGAGTCGTTCTTCAAATTCTCCTTTGTATTTTGCTCCGGCCACCAAAGCGCCCATGTCGAGCGAAAAGATCTGTTTCGATTTCAGATTTTCCGGCACGTCGCCACGCACGATACGATGCGCCAAGCCTTCGGCAATAGCCGTTTTACCTGTTCCTGGTTCTCCAATCAGAATCGGGTTGTTTTTGGTTCGACGACTAAGAATCTGCAATACCCGACGAATTTCATCGTCACGACCGATCACCGGATCAAGTTTCCCCGAACGAGCTTGTTCATTCAGGTTGATGGCGTATTTGCCCAATGAATTATAATTATCCTCGGCGGATGCAGAGTTGACATTTGCACCTTTACGAAGTTCTTTGATGGCATCTTCCAATCCTTTTTCGGTAACTCCGGCATCATTCAGCACTTTTGTCATCTGATTTTTCTCGGCTACCAATGCCAACAAAATGTATTCGAGCGATACAAACTGATCGCCTGCTTTCGACGATTTATCGATCGCTTTTTGCAATACATTGTTTGTCTCACGGCTCAAATACGGTTCGCCACCCGATACCTTGGGCAGAGATTCCATCTGC
>JBBIID010000281.1:0-601 GCA_037446675.1 Paludibacter sp. | reverse complement strand
TGACACATTTACCCCAAGTTTTCCTAGTAAAAATTGGACCACATCTTCTCCTTTGATTAAAACTCCTTTGAATAAATGGGGAGTTTCAACTGCTTGTTGCCCATTGTTTTGCACGAGTTCAACTGCCTGTTGAACTGCTTCCTGCGATTTGATTGTAAAATTATTAAAGTTCATAGTTTTGTTCTTGTATGTGCAGTGTGTCGAACAAAAAATTTACCATTGATCTAAATCGGAAAAAATGTCGTGTAGATAGATTGCAATTTGCTGATTATTAAGACACTATTTCCTGTTTTTTGAAATAATGTCAGTGGGGTTGTTGGTTGGTATGCGAGATTGCAATCTCCATGTGACAAATCTTTGTAATTTTATTACACAATGTTTTAGTTTTTGCGCAATAAATGCTAACTTTGCGATTCTACAAAATGAAACAATTAATCTATTTTAAATTTAATAAGTCAATATGAGTAACACAAAAAGAGTTTATACCTTCGGAAACGGACAAGCCGAGGGTAAAGCCGACATGAAAAATTTGCTTGGAGGAAAAGGAGCAAATTTAGCTGAGATGAATTTGATTGGAGTTCCGGTACCCCCGGGATTCACT
>JBBIID010000280.1:0-4724 GCA_037446675.1 Paludibacter sp. | reverse complement strand
CATATTAGTAAATCCCTTTCCTATTTTTCCGGAACATTTCACAATTCCTTATAAAACTCATATTCCTCAGCAAATAAAACCGCATTTTTCCGACATGTTGGAATTAGCAAAAGAACTGAGCGATTATGTTGTTTTTTATAATGGTCCAAAATGTGGAGCATCTGCACCCGATCACATGCATTTTCAGGCAGGGACAAAAGGCTTTTTGCCTTTGGTTAATGACTACAATAGATTAAAAGATACTCATGCCGATTTATTGGTAAGCACAAACGACACGCAGCTTTTTCAGATGAAAAATTACCTCCGAACGGTTTATTGCATCGAGTCGAAAAGCATGGAAGGATCGAAAGATTCTTTTGAAAAATTATATTCGTACTTTCAGAATACTTTGGGAATAAATGAAGTTGAAGAACCGATGATGAATATTGTTTGCGTTTTTCAGGATAACAGATGGTTCACTTTTATTCTTCCTCGCAAAGCTTTCCGACCATGGCAATATGCTGCCGAGGCCGAAAAACAATTATTGATAAGTCCGGCCACAGTGGAATTAAGCGGAATATTTATAGCTCCAATAGAAGCTCATTTTGATAGAATTACTGAAAAAGATATTGAAAGCATTTTAGAACAGACATCTTTAAAATAAAATGAATATAACCGAACCAATTATACAAGTTGGCATCTTAACAGCTTGTGAAATCAGTTTCAAGTTGAACGATAATTTTAAATTTTCGGATAATCAGATTTATTCAGGCAAAAAATTAGCCATTTATCGAAAGGGGAAAATATTGTTTAATGGTGAGTTTCATGACGAACTGAGTTTTAAACCAACCTCGGAAAACTGCTCTTTTGATTTAAAGAATGTAGTTATCGGTATCGGCTTCCATTGGCAACGAATGGAAACACAACGATTTAAAGGAGCTTTGAAAATCATTATTGAAGGCGAAAAACTCACCGTTGTAAATGAAATAAAGGTTGAAGATTATCTTACAAGTGTCATTTCCAGCGAGATGAGTGCGACAGCTTCGGACGAACTGCTGAAGGCTCACGCGGTGATTTCGAGAAGTTGGTTATTGAATCCTATTCTGAATAAAACAGTAAACAAAAAAAAGCAAACAGAATTTAAATCTTTAAATTCTCAACTGTCAACTATTAACTACACAAAATGGTACGAACGTGACGCACACACAAATTTTGATGTCTGTGCCGACGATCATTGCCAACGTTATCAGGGAATTACAAAAGCGAGCACAAAAACTGTAATTAAAGCAATAAAAGCCACAAAAGGACAGGTTTTGACTTATGAAGGCAAAATATGTGACGCGCGCTTTTCGAAATCGTGTGGTGGCGTATCCGAAAATTTCGAAAATTGCTGGGCACCCGAATATTATCCGTACCTAACGAAGGTAATCGACAATTCTTCAATTCCTGAGAATTTTGCGACTGATCTGACCATTGAAGAAAATGCCGAGAAATGGATTCGCGAATCACCTGAAGCTTTATGCAACACCAATGATAAAAAAATTCTGTCGCAGGTACTCAATAATTACGATCAGGAAACGACCGATTTTTATCGCTGGAAAGTAGAATACACTCAAGCTCAGATAGCAGAAATCATTACACGTCGTTCCGGTTACGATTTTGGAGAAATCGTAGATTTTAAACCACTGAAAAGAGGAGAATCCGGGCGAATCATCGAACTACAAATTACAGGAACAAAGCTGACCGTTATCGTTGGGAAAGAGCTTGAGATCCGCAAATGGCTATCCAATTCGCATTTATATAGTTCGGCTTTTGTAATCGATAAATCGGACATAAAAGATGGCGTTCCGCAAAAATTTACGCTCACCGGAGCCGGCTGGGGACATGGTGTCGGGCTTTGCCAGATCGGAGCTGCCGTTATGGGTGAGCAAGGCTACAAATACCATGAAATTCTGCAGCATTATTTTCAAAATGCAGAATTGACAACAATTTATTGAATGTTATTTACACCAAGAAAAGCAGAGATTAGAAGAATGAGCAAAACGAAAAATTCTCCATGGACATGGATTCCAACACTTTATTTTGCAGAAGGGCTACCGTATGTATTGGTAATGACTGTTTCAGTGATAATGTATAAACGATTCGGAATTTCGAACACCGACATCGCCTTATATACCAGCTTACTTTATCTCCCATGGATGATAAAGCCGATCTGGAGTCCGTTTGTCGATTTAATTAAAACAAAACGTTGGTGGATTATCTGTATGCAATTACTGATAGGAGTTGGCCTGGCTGGTGTTGCGTTTGTTATTCCTGCTCCGTTTTATTTTCAGGCAACCATGGCCTTTTTCTGGTTACTGGCTTTCAGTTCGGCAACACATGACATTGCTGCCGACGGATTCTACATGCTTGGACTCAACAGTTCACAACAATCTTTTTTCGTAGGAATACGCAGTACATTTTATCGTTTAGCCATGATCTCCGGACAAGGATTGCTCATTATTCTTGCCGGAGCACTTGAAACATCGACAGGAAATGTACATTATGCCTGGAGCATTACATTTTTTATTGTTGCCGGAATTTTTATTTCATTAATGGTATATCATCGGTTTATACTTCCCAAACCCGATAGTGATAAAAAATCCAACGAATTAAGTCCGGCCGCCATACTGAAAGAATTCGGAAAAACTTTCGTTACTTTTTTTGCAAAAAAAAATGTATTGATAGCATTGGCTTTTTTCCTTTTGTACCGACTTGGAGAAGCTATGTTAGTAAAAATTGCCTCTCCTTTTTTGCTGGATAGTCGTGAATTGGGAGGTCTTGGACTTAGCACCGAAACTGTAGGAATGACCTATGGTACAATTGGTATTATTTTTCTTGTTCTAGGCGGTATACTTGGGGGAATCGCCGTATCGCGCCTTGGACTGAAAGCTCTTATCTTCCCAATGGTATTAAGTATTACCTTGCCTAACATTGTTTATGTCTTCATGTCTTATACGCTTCCTCAAAATATTTTTATCATTAACGCGATGGTTGCGTTAGAGCAATTTGGTTACGGATTTGGATTCACTGCTTACATGTTGTACATGATTTATTTCTCGGATGGCGAACATAAAACTGCTCATTATGCAATTTCAACAGCATTTATGGCCGCGGGCATGATGCTTCCCGGCATGATAGCAGGATGGTTACAGGAAACTGTTGGCTATCAACTATTTTTTATCATCATTATGCTTTGTACCATTCCGACCTTGGCAGTCATCCCATTTTTGAAAATTGATAAAAATTTTGGAAGAAAAAATGTGGTTTCATGAATATCCAAAAGACGTTTTTAAAACCTGAACTAAAGAATAATTACGGCATTTTTTCTACCTTTGCATCCAAATAAAAATTTCAATGAAAATATTAGTTCTTGGTGCCGGAAAAATGGGCACGTTCCTCACCGATGTGTTGTGCATTCAGCACGAAGTGGCTTTATTCGATACCGACCCTAAACGTCTCCGGTTTGTGTTCAACACTTTACGAATGACCGATTATGAAGAAGTTCGAGCTTTCGAACCCGAATTGGTAATCAATTGCGTAACGCTTAAATTCACAATTGATGCTTTCAAAACAATTCTGCCTTATTTGCCAAAAAGTTGCATTATTTCTGATATCGCGTCCGTAAAAACAGGATTGCAGGATTATTATAAAAGTACCGGAATGCGCTATGTTTCCACTCACCCGATGTTTGGACCAACTTTTGCCACACTCGACAACCTGAGTACGCAAAGTGCTATTATTATTTCCGAATCGGATCACATGGGAAAAGCGTTTTTCAAAGATTTGTACGGTTCATTGAAACTCAGAATTTTCGAATACAGCTTCGACGAACACGACGAGACCATTGCTTATTCTCTTTCAATTCCGTTTGCATCGACATTGGTTTTTGCATCAGTAATGGTGCCTCAGGAAGCTCCTGGAACAACCTTCAAACGTCACATGGACATTGCAAAAGGCCTTTTGGCGGAAGATGATTATCTGCTGTCGGAAATTCTTTTCAATCCGTACACCCATAATCAGGTGGAGAAAATTCGTGCTGAATTGAAAACTTTAATGGAAATCATAGATTTGAAAGATTCGGAAAAAATGCAGGCATTTTTGAAAAAAGTAAGAAAGAACATAGAATAAAAAATCGAACTAATTAAATAATAACTTCTCTACTCCCACTCTAAGGATTAGAGCTAATAGTAAAAACATATGGAAGCAAAAGAAATCGTATTGGATGCAATGAAAAAATTCGGAGCACCTGTTAATGCCGGAAAATTAGTTGAACTTACCGGTTTGGAACGTAAAGAAGTAGACAAAGCGATGAAACAACTAAAAGCAGATGAAGCAATTGTTTCGCCAAAAGTTTGCTACTGGCAACCAAAATGAGATTTTCAAATGAATACAAAAAAGGCTTATCAATTATTCTCGATAAGCCTTTTTTGGTGGAGATTACCGGACTCGAACCGGTCACCTCGACACTGCCAGTGTCGCGCTCTAGCCAGATGAGCTAAACCCCCAATTTGTGATTTTAAATTGCGCTGCAAAGATAAGGAAGTTTTAGAAATTATAAGTACTTTTGTTTATAATTTTTGGAACAAGTCATTCAGTTAAAATCTATCGCAATAGATATTTTTGGCGATTGCATCTCGTTCATTTTTAATTTGAAGCCACAATTCATGCTTATATTCAATACCACTTTTGTCGTTTCTGATCGC
>JBBIID010000279.1:729-4737 GCA_037446675.1 Paludibacter sp. | reverse complement strand
ACAATCGGTGGATTCACTCCACTAAGCAAAGTTTATTCCTTCGAACCAATTCCCACCGAACTCACCGAGCAGGAATCGACACACATTCTTGGAGCACAAGCCAATGTTTGGACGGAGTATATGGCCACAACTAAAAATGTAGAATACATGGTTTTCCCAAGACTTGCCGCCATGTCCGAAGTGCTTTGGTGCAACAAAGATAACCGGAACTGGGATTTGTTTTGCCGAAGAATGCCCACACAGCTAGAGCGATATAAACAACTAAATATCCAACCGTCTAACGCATTTTGTTCGGTCAATTTCCAGTCCAACTTAACTGCCGACAACAAATTGCAAATTACGTTAACCTCTGATTATCCAAATGCAGAAATAAGATATTCCATAAATGGAAAAGAACAAATTTACAAAGCTCCATTCATTTTAAATGAATCAGCAGAGGTTATTGCCTCAGTATTCAAGAAAGGGAAAAAATTGGAAAAATCCAATTCAAAATCGTACATCGTGAGCGAGCTTACAGGGGCAAATTATTCTTTAAACGCGAAAAATACAGGATATAATGGAGGCAACATATTTCCTCTCACCGATGGCGTGAAAGGAAACACAAAAGTATCTAACCAATGGCTGAGTATCAGAGACGAAAGTGACACGGAAATAATTATCGATCTGAAAGAGCCTAAAGAGATTTCAAAATTTTCAATCGGGTTATTGAGCGCACCAGTTTTTTGCGCTCGACTCTCGCCCGAAATAAAACTTTTTGGCTCAATCGACGGTGAAAATTATAAACTGCTTTCTGAAAAAGAATTAACGACTCCAACAACCTCAACGTGGGAGATATTCAGACCTGAACTTAGTTTTACAACAACTGAAGTTCGCTTTCTGAAATTACACTTGAAAAATGCTGGAACTTGCCCGGAAGAGGCTCTTAATCGATCGAAAAAAAGTATGCTCATGATTGATGAAATAGCAGCATGGTAAATACAAAAAAGGCGATCATTCGTTGAACGATCGCCTTTTTATTCTATATTTTTTGCTTTATACAGCTTTAAAACTCATATCCAAGCTTTTCACCGAATGGGTGAGCGCACCTACCGAAATATAATCAACACCGCATTCGGCGTATTCTTTCAGTGTTGCAAAAGTGATTCCGCCTGACGATTCTGTCTCGTATTTCCCTGCAATTATTTCTACAGCTTTGCGGGTATTTTCGGGAGTGAAATTATCAAGCATAATGCGATCAACTCCACCAACTGCCATTACCTGTGCCAGTTCTTCGAAGTTACGCACTTCAATTTCAATTTTCAAATCTTTGCCTTTTTCTTTCAGATAATCTTTGGCTCTCAAAATTGCTTTATCAATTCCTCCTGCAAAATCCACATGATTATCTTTCAGCAATATCATATCGTAAAGTCCGATACGGTGGTTCACTCCCCCACCTATTTTCACAGCTTCTTTTTCGAGTAAACGCAATCCCGGAGTAGTTTTACGGGTATCGAGCACGCGTGTTTTTGTTCCTTCGAGCGCTTTCACATATTCGCGGGTACGGGTAGCAACACCGCTCATACGTTGCATTACATTCAGCATCAAACGTTCGGTCTGCAAAAGCGATTGAATTTTTCCTTCGACAACGAAAGCGACATCACCAATTTTCACATCGGCACCATCTTGAATGTAAACAGTCATTTTCAACTCGGGGTCGAAAGCGCGAAAAATTTCGCGAGCGACTTCAACTCCGGCCAATACGCCGTTTTCTTTAATTATTAACTGGGATTTTCCTAATGCGGTAGCAGGAATGCACGAAAGCGTGGTATGATCGCCATCACCAATATCTTCGGCAAACCAAAGTGAAATAAGTTGTTCGAAATCGTTAGTCATTTGAAGGTTCGATTCGCAATTGCTGAATCTCATTTTTACGGGTTAATACATACACTCTAAAGGTTCCACCAGCCGTTTTCAGGGTTCCGATGGCAAAACTGGCCGCATCTTTATTTCCTTTGTGAAGCAACTGAAATGCGGAAACTTTATTTTTTCTGAAAAAATCGACAATGATACCAGTAGCTTGCTGTTTACTAAAAATATCATTCTTGTTATCAATCACCAATTCTACATTATCATTCAAATAACCTGAAAGTTGACTGGCGTTGCCACTGCCAAGAGATGATATAATTTCAGAAGGCACTTCCGAAGATTGTGCATTAATCATAGGTACGGCGCAAATCAAGCAGAAACTAAGTAAAAGTAATTTTATTGTTTTCATACGAGTTATTTTTATGAAAAAACATTTTTTGTTTGAAATGTTTTCTCGTTAAAAAATGCCATATTTGCATTACGATACTAAAACACAATGCAAAAATACATTAATTAATCAGTTACAACCAAATGTTTTGATTGTTTTTTAATCGCAACAAATAGCAAGCCAAAAAGAGTGAAACACTTAAACAAATGAAGATTAACCTATTGACTGTTGGAAAAACTACCGACTCACAAATGATCAAATTACAGGACGATTACCAAAACCGATTGAAATTTTATATTACATTCGAATCCACGGTAATTCCTGAGCTGAAAAACACAAAGAAACTATCGGTAGCCGAACAGAAAGAAAAAGAAGCTGATTTGATTCTGAAACAAATAGAAAACGGCGACGATGTGATTTTACTCGACGACAAAGGCAAACAGTATACTTCTATTGGTTTCTCTGAGTTTTTGCAAAAAAAGATGAATACCGGAAACAAACGCACGGTTTTTGTTGTAGGTGGGCCGTACGGGTTTTCTCAACGAATTTACGATCGTGCCAACGGATTACTATCTTTGTCAACTATGACATTTTCGCATCAAATGGTTCGCCTAATCTTCTTGGAACAACTTTACAGAGCCATGACAATTATAAAAGGAGAACCTTATCATCACGAATAAAAAACTGAAATCCTGAGTTACAGATACAAATCTGCTATGAAAAAAAACAAACGAATATTTATCTACGCATTGCTCTTCTGCATTTTTTGCGGAATGCTAAGTTCGTGGTTTTATAATCAATCACCATCGCATGCCGTAAACATAGCCAGATTTCAGAACGAACTTAGCCAGAAAGAGATCGAAGCCGCTTCTACCCTATCCGATTTAAAAAACATTATTCTGCGATCGGAAATCGATTCGCTAACGAACTACCCTTTTGAAACACATGATATTTCTTATTATGTGTTCAACAACGATGAAATGATTTTTTGGTCGGACAATCATTTGGATATCAACAATATTTCGCTGTCAAATTCTTCCGACTGGCACTACGTCCAGTTACCCAATGCGCATTGCGTCAGTTACATTTTATCGTTCGAGTCGTATAAATTATTGGCTCTGATAAACATAAAGAACAATTTCCCTTACGAAAACGATGAATTGCAAAACACTTTTGCGAAAGGTTTTGATATAGACAAGCAAGTCCAGATTATAAATGGGAAAAGCTCGGATGCACAAGCGGTATTTTGTTCGCATGGCAAATACTTATTTTCGCTTTCCGAATTAAAAAAACCAATTTACAACGAAACCTGGTCAATTATCGGATTAATCGCTTATTCAATGGCGTTACTTGTTTTTCTATTCATATATGCTCAGTTTCCATATCTTGTTGGCAAGAAATACTTTTCTCTGAAATCGTATTCCATTGTCACCTTAAGTATTGGCTTGGTTATCGGAGTGTGTCTTTATTTCAATATTCCGGCTGTTTTATTCCTGAACAAAATATTCTCGCCGTTTCAGTACGCATCCAATCCACTGTTGGCATCCATAAGCCACCTCACTGTAGTGACGGGCTATTTTCTGGCCGCCATTTATTTTCTTTATCATCATGTCAACACCGATGTTTTGAAAAATAAATCGAGTCGAATTATTTTGCAATCTTTGTTTGCGTTGTATTTCGGACTGGTTTATTACCTCATGAGCGGACTGATTTATCATTCAAGCATACAGTTAACCATTTTACGATTCGACGATTTTTCCACTGTTTCCATTTGG
>JBBIID010000279.1:0-707 GCA_037446675.1 Paludibacter sp. | reverse complement strand
ATACTTTGGGGAATCGGTTTGGCATTGCTGTTTTTCAAAACACATGCATGGTTCAATGCGCATCAAAAACTCAATACTGCATTCTCCACCGATATTATTCTGGCATTTTTCGTTTGTTTTATTTGCTGGATCATATCGCCCGATGATGCATGGCGGTTAGGAATATGGTTTTCCATCATAACTCTGTTCTTTTACTTCCCTTATTTATTTCCCAAATTCAAGAACATTTACGGATACATCGCTATTTGGTTGATCGTTTACACTTCCTTTTTGGTTATCAATTCGTACACCATAAACGATGACCTTAAATATCAGAAATACAAATTGCTTGCACAAAACATATATGTAAACGGCAATTTTGAGAATGACCGTATGGCTGATATTTTGCTGGAAGAATTGGACATGAAAATACGGAACGACAACAAAATAACTGTTCTGGTTGCAAACTCCGATTCGTTGCTCGCTGCCAATAAATACATCAATGAAAAATACCTGCGCGGATTTTGGAATAAATACGAAATGAGGTTGAATGTAGCTTCCGTCAATTCGGAAATGAATGACGATTACATGCAATATATACACAATGTGGGTTCTAAACTAAAGGAAACGCATTTCTATAGTGTGCCTGCCAACGAAAATAACATGTCGTATATCGGAACTTTTCCAGTGGAATTGAGCAAGGATTCTTTGGTTTTCTTTATGGAGTT
>JBBIID010000278.1:0-4777 GCA_037446675.1 Paludibacter sp. | reverse complement strand
AATGGAATAATTGCTTTTCAAGCAACGCACGGATAAATATCCGCGCGAGCGGGTGTTTATTAGCGGTTATTATAAAAAGAGAAAAAGATGAAAAGTGTACTAGAAAAGTCATACGACATAAACTTAAACGACTCTTCCGAGATCATCAAATTTTATGAAGAAAATAAGTTATACTTCGATCATTATGACAAAATCACCGCTATAGAAGGAATCGAGGACACAATTCTAATCAAATTGAAATATTGTGAAGCAATAGAACGGAAAAACCATTTTACAGATGCAGCAATCGTCTTAGAACATATTTTTGTATTACTCGATAAATTGAAAGGGAATTCTGAGGAATATGAGTACTACTACGAACGTGTACTTTTTTACGACGGAGTTATACTTGGCAGACAAAAGAAATATAAAGAGTCAAATGCTAGATTTAAACGGTTAATTATTATTGACCCTAAAAATGAGAATTATCAAGACTGGCTTGATACAAATATAGAGCGAATAGTAAGTAAGAAACTAGATTCCGGTTATTATATAATACCTGCAATTTTGGGATTTATTTTTGTGACAAAAGACAAGTATGTAGGTAAATTCTATTTGACAATTGAGATTTTTCTCTTTGTGATTTTGGTTGGGATCTATGTTTATCAACGCTATATTATGAATTTAATTAGAGAAAAACGAAGAAAAAGGACAAGCCGCTAACCCATTACTGCCGCACGAATTCTATTTTTAAAATGAATTATTATTAAATGAAGAAAGCGATAAGAATAGCCATTCTCATAGTAATTTTATTGCCAGTGGTTTATTATGGGGTTATACGCGACGGCTTTAGATATTTTACAGGAATAGGAACTCCATATAGCTATTTTCAAGCACAAAAAGCGAAACACGACAGCGTTTTGGTCATTTATGAACATGCTTTAATTCATCCCATAGGTTGTGCTAACTGTGATAGCTTGAGGTTGGCTTATGGTTTTAAGACAGAACATTGTAACGGTTATGTTTCCGATCCTGTTCTGAATTTGTACAACTCTGTTATTGAAAAAGAATTGATCCATAGGTTGGGGAAAAGGTGGGATGAATATTTGTTTAAAGTAGATTCAATACAGAATGCAGATCCTTTAATGCAGATGCTGAAGCAAGATTAACATCGCTCGCACGGATATATCCCCCAACTCACGCAGATATATATCTGTGCGTTGGTCGTCAGAACAAAAAAAGTATGGCTGTAAAAAAAGCTTGCGAAATATGATTTAATGGAATAATTGCTTTTCAAGCAATGCACGGATAAATATCCGCGCGAGCGGGTGAAGTACTCAAAAACTTACAGATGATATTATTTGGGTCTCGCGATTTTTAATCGCGGATATTTCATTATAAAACAGCGATTGAAAATCGCTGGACCCAGGCTGTAAATAAAACGTCCAAAAGTCTTTCAGGTGTTTTTGGACGTTTCAGAGCGAAGCAAAAAAAATAGTTTGCCGAATCAATGTTCAGCAAACTATTTTTTATGAGACATGGAAACTGTCTTTAGTCTTTAGTCTTTAGTCTTTCGACCTTTGACCTGTAACTTGTGGCTACAATTAATAATTCTGCTTTTCTACTTCGAAGTAGGCTTGTGGGTGAGCGCAGGTTGGGCAGGCTTTCGGAGCGTCTTTTCCTACATGTACATGTCCGCATTCGCGACATTGCCATACGGTGTTTTCGTCCTCGCGTGAGAATACGGTGCCGTTTTCAACTCTTTCCTGCAAGCGGCGGTAGCGTTTTTCGTGTTGTTCCTCAACGGCTGCAATTTTTCTCCATGTGGCAGCGATATTTGGGAAACCTTCTTTTTCGGCAATTTCGGCAAAATGTGGATAGAGGTCTACCCATTCCTCATTTTCGCCGTCGGCAGCTGCTTTCAGGTTTTCGGCAGTAGTGGATATAATGCCGGCAGGATACGAAGCTGTGATTTCTACCATTCCACCTTCCAGATAACTGAAGAATTTTTTAGCGTGTTGTTTTTCCTGATCGGCAGTTTCGGCGAAAATAGCCGCAATTTGTTCGAAGCCTTCTTTTTTCGCAATTTTCGCAAAATAGGTGTAACGCATACGTGCCTGACTTTCACCGGCAAACGATTTTAATAGATTTTGTTCTGTTTGTGTTCCTTTTAAACTTTTCATGACTTGGATTTTTTGAAAGTTATAACTAGATATTTCTTAAAATGAACTTTAATTATTTATTGATATTAGCCTGTTTAATCAAGTTGTCTATTATTTTTTTATCAAAATCAGAAATTATATATTTTGAACTTTTATTGGTTGTCGTAATTGGATTTAGAAACCTTATATTCTTATTTACGGTTTCTATTTTTTTTACTTCAAAATTTAACCCTCTCTCTAAGGCGTTGACTCTTGATAAATCTGTTTTTCTTAACTCGTGATTGTTTTTGTATTCAGCAGCATTGTATTCCCCAAGGTGAATATAATAATATTCGTAGTTAAATTCATCATATTTAAATTCTCCTATCTTTTTTATTTTATTTCTTAATTGAGAATGTGTATTGTTATATGACAAATGATTACCAACTCTTGATATAACTGGGTTGCAACCATCTCTATTATCTCCAACTTTACCTACATAAACCAAGCGTTCTAAAGAAACATTGATAGGAATGGCAACAAAAATATAGATGGCCCATTCTCTTTTTGTTGCACTTCCGGGAATTTTAATACAGTCAATCTGATTGTCCATGACAAAACATTTTATTGGTTAATGTCATTCGACAAAGATAGAAAAAGGGTTGAGAAAAAAGAAGTATCTTTGTCCAAAATTTTAAGTGTATGATCAGTTACCTGCAAGTGGAAAATCTGACCAAATCGTTTGGCGATAATCTGCTTTTCGAAAATATATCCTTCGGTATTGCCGACAATCAGCGTGTGGCATTGATTGCTAAAAACGGAACCGGAAAAACAACTTTGCTGAATATCCTGGCCGGAAACGAAGACTATCAGGGCGGCACTATCTCTTTTCGGCGCGATTTGCGCATTGGCTATCTCGACCAAAGTCCCGATTTCCCAAAAGAACTGTCGGTGATTGATGCTTGCCTTCGTACCGATAATGATGCGGTGAAAACCATAGCTGCTTACGAACATTGCATGCTTTCGGGCAACCACGAAGGATTGGATGAAATTATTGCGTTGATGGACTTGCACAAGGCGTGGGACTACGAAACACGCATCAAGCAAATTCTGGGTAAACTGAAAATTACAAACTTCGAGCAACTGATTGGAGAGCTTTCGGGCGGACAATTGAAACGGGTGGCATTGGCGAATGTGTTGATTTCGGAACCCGATTTGCTGATTCTGGATGAACCGACCAACCACCTCGATTTGGAAATGGTGGAATGGCTCGAAGATTTCCTGAAACGTTCGACTATGGCACTCCTGATGGTGACTCACGATCGTTATTTCCTCGACCGTGTTTGTACGCATATTCTGGAAATTGACCACCAAAGCCTGTTTCAGTACACGGGTAATTATTCCTATTATCTGGAAAAACGACAGGAACGGATCGAAAACTTTAATGCGGAAACGGAGCGTACTGTCAATCTGTATCGCAAGGAACTGGATTGGATGAGACGGCAACCGCAGGCGCGTACGCATAAATCGAAATCGAGAATCGAACGCTTCGATGATATTGAAAAACGGGCAAAACTTCGCCGGAACAACGATTCGGTGCAGTTGGATGTGAAAGCCAGCTATCTGGGTTCTAAAATTTTCGAAGCAAAATATATTTCCAAAGCTTACGGCGACCTGAAAATTCTGGATAATTTTTATTACAATTTTGCCCGTTACGAAAAAATGGGAATTGTAGGCAAAAACGGAACGGGAAAATCTACTTTCCTGAAAATGTTGCTGGGCGAAGTGAAACCCGATAGCGGTTCGTTCGATATTGGCGAAACGGTAGTGTTTGGCTATTACAGTCAGGACGGACTGGCTTTCGACGAACAGATGAAAGTGATTGATGTGGTGCAGGAAATTGCCGAAGTGGTGGATCTGGGGAACGGACGCAAAATGACTGCATCGCAGTTTTTGCAGCATTTCCTGTTCGCGCCCGAAACGCAATATAACTATGTGTATAAACTGAGCGGGGGTGAAAAACGCCGCTTGCATCTTTGCACCGTTTTAATGCGTAATCCGAACTTTCTGGTGCTCGACGAGCCTACCAACGATTTGGACATTGTCACGCTGAACATTCTGGAAGATTATCTGCAATCGTTCAAAGGTTGCGTTATCGTGGTGAGTCACGACCGCTATTTTATGGATAAAGTGGTGGATCATTTGCTGGTGTTCAAAGGAAATGCCGAGCTGAAAGATTTTCCGGGAAACTATACCGATTTCCGCGAGTGGAACGAATTGATGGAAGAACAAGAAAGGGAAGAAAAAAGAACCTCACCCCCAGCCCATCTCACAAGTGAGAAAGGAGAAAGAGGAAAGGGAGCTAAGGATAACACAACTCCGCCAAAACGAAAGCTGAGCTTCAAGGAAAAACAGGAATTTGAAGCGCTCGAAAAGGAAATTCCCGAACTCGAAAACGAAAAATCGGAAATAGAAAGCCAATTGTCATCAGGAACTTTGACCAGTGATGAAATTGTCGCGGCTTCCAATCGTTTCTCCGAACTTACCGACCTGATTGACGAAAAAACAATGAGGTGGCTGGAGTTGAGTGAGATTTAGGTTCTGGCTTATCTTGTGTATTTCCGTTTTCGAATAATCTGATAAACAATTCCAAAAAT
>JBBIID010000277.1:0-4781 GCA_037446675.1 Paludibacter sp. | reverse complement strand
CAGGACTAACGAATTTGCAACTCTGTAATTGGCAAAATGCTTCTCATAAGCGGTTTTAATTTTTCTCCCACTGCCTGTTGTTCCAGTCACGTTCAAACCAGTCATGGCACCTTGTCCCATCCTGCCTATAAATTTAATTAAAGACTTCATTGTTATTAAGTTTAAAAAGTTCGACAAATTGGATATTTCACCTTTTAAATTTAGAACAAATAATTTTTCGAATTAGTTGATGAGAATTTGGATTTTAACCTGTTATTTATGGTTAAAAATTAGATGGTTATTTAATCAGCAAAATAGCTGGGCAAAACAAGCTAGCATAATAAAAAGTCATGCGATTTTAATAGTTGTCTCGATTTAGGTTATTATAGCGACGAAATGTAAAAGTTTTGGAATGATAAAAAAGCTGTAATCTTGCGAAGAATAGATAAACAAAAAAAATATTCCGCATAGATTTAATTATACAAACAACTCCCTGACAAGTAATCAACTTATCAGGGAGTTATTTGTGAATAATACTTTTAAATTTAATTATTTACGCATTTAAAATTCCAGTTTTTATTTTTTACTGCAACCTGAACAAGGTATATTCCGTACGATTTTAATTCTGTTTCGTAACTATTTTTATCAGTATTTTGTTCGTTTACAATCATTTTTCCGATCACATCATATACACGGATTGTTGCATCCTGAGGCAGGTTGTAAACCATCAATCTCTTGTTTTTAACTAATGCAACTGGAGTGATGTTATAAGGAGTATTTATTGCTCCTGTAACCACTTCCGTTCCAGTGAAATCGATATTTAATCCGGTAGAATTACCAGCGGTAATAGTGTTATCGCCGTTTGCAAATGCATTATTCTGAAATTCAACGGCTATTGAACCCGTGAAATCATCGTTTACGTCGGCATGCGGGGTAACTGTCCCTGTAATATTTAGTGTAACCTGTAACGCATTGTTTCGGATCGCAGTGGCACTAAGCCCGTGTGGCAAATTATGGATAATAACTTTTCCTGTTGATATAAAATCTTCGTTATCAACTCCGGCAAACGATTGTTCATTTGCATTATTATGTGTAATCGTAAAAGTTGAATTAAAGCTACCATTATCTGATGGCTCTTCGATTAAAGTTGTTGTATTGTATGTTATTCGGGGCTCAGCTTTTTGAGTAATCATTAAGGAGTACCAACCGGTTGTTGGAGGATTACCTGTATCATAAGAACTATCAAATTCAAGCCACACTTCTCCATAATCTTCACCTAAACCCCATGCCCAATGATCATTCATGTATGAAATGTAAAGCCCATCCTCGTTACTAAAATAAGGTTTTTCATTATACGTTCCTGCCAAAGAATACATTCCATAATCATAATTATCATAATTTGCATTTAAACCAGTTTCGACATATTTAAATATTTCTGTTTGCTGATTTCCGTAAAAAATAGCTCCGTTGCAATTGATATAAGGGCGTACGTAATAAGTTGTCCCTTCAACGGCATCGGTAATAACCGGTAAGGTATTTTTAGAATCCGAGAGTGTAGGATATGGATAAACAGACCAACAAATACCTTGCTCGGTAATTGAAACATTTTCCGGTTTATCGACATAAATATGAGTTGAAGCAGAATCATTTTGGAACTTATAAAAGACGCCTAATTCTACCGAGACAGATGATGAAAACGCTATTTCGTCACCATAAGCAGTTTCATTATCATTTGTGGCATATGCACGCACATAATAAGTTTGGTTTTCCGATAACCCGCCAATGGTCGATGTATAGCTGCCTATTCCCGTTCCATCTGTCGTTTTGTTATCATCAATAGTAGGGTTGGGTGAAGTACTCCAACAAACACCTCGCGCTGTTACTGGTGATGCACCTCCTTTAAGAATATTTCCCCCGCATGTAACTGATGTATTGTTTGTTTTTTTTACATCAACAGTTAATAGCCTTATCACATTCGGTGTCGTGAAAATACTTGAAGTACTTGTTGGCGAGCTCCCACAGTTATTGTATGCATTTACAGTGAAGTAATAATCTGCCCCATCATTAAGATCCGGTACAGCAACAGATGTATCTGCAGTATTGCCGGATTGAATCAATGAATTTTCAGCATTATAAACAGCCCAGCTATAATGTGCAGAAGTCGTATTCCCATTGGCATCCCACGAAATATTAGTTGTGTATTTTGAAAATGCAACAGCTAATGACTGCGGTGTGTAAGTTAAGTCGCAAATTTTTTCACAGCTAAATGAGACATGAGCTCCACCTCCGGCTTCGTAAAATTCATATACAAAATTTACATCACCGTCTTCAAGAACATCGTAGACTGCCCCGCTTGTCTTATAACCATGTACATACCATTCCGCCCCCAAGTAGCCACCACCATTAATGCTCAAACGCATACCATCATCTCCGCCCAAAGTAATATAATATCGACCCTTGGTTAGATTTTTGGTCATTTTATACCTGATAAGAAAGTAGTCAATATAGGTTGTGCCGTTTACTGTAGGACCGCTAGTTCCACCCCAGTCACGATTAAATGTAGCATTTTCGGTAATAGTGCCCTGTAAGACCGCATTATCGAACGAAGGACCCTCGAAGTTTGTTATCGGATTTGTAAAAACATATCCAATCCACGAACCGTCGCCATAAGGTCGGCCATCAATATCGTCGGCTACATTCGAAGCCACCGCAGATATGGAGGTTAAATCAGTAGAATTGATTTTCGTTGTAGTGTCAGCATAAGCCGGGAAGTACAGTTGAACAGCACATGCAAAGAGAAGCGCAAGTTTAGTAGTAGTCGATTTCATAAACAGTAAATTTAAAGTAAGTATTTGCTATTTAATTTTAATTCATGTAAACAATAAATTAAACGACGCAAATATATACAAAAATTTAAGCAAATAAAATCTTTAAAGCCACATTACTAGATAGTTACACACTAAAAACATTGTAGATAATTGTAGTAGTTTCAACTACAAGAATTATAAATAAGGTCGATTTAAGTAAACAAATAAAGACGTAGTGTCAAATATTTTAACGTATTTCAGAAGTATCTTTGTCGTTTTTGTAGTATTTATTTTATGTTATATCAAATAAGTATTAGCAATTATTTCGGTAGTTAGATCAAATCTAACCTTATTATAAGGCCAAAAAACTTTTAAAATTAATTAAGTTTAACATTAATGACATCAATTTTTTTCTTTGAAAAAACAAAATAGTAATAAAATCAGCATAGAAAATAAAAACTAACAACCAAACCTTATCCTTTTACTCTCAACAGAAACAAAAACTCCCCGATAAGTACCAGCCTATCGGGGAGTTGTCTTTTATCTTGGCTCTTGATTCTAAAATCTAAGTTTATTTCGCCATTTCAATAGCCACCGCCACTTGTACAGTAGCACCTACCATTGGGTTGTTACCCATTCCAGGGAATCCCATCATTTCCACATAAACTAAAACTAAAAAAGAACCAGCGAACAGAGCTTCACGTGCATACGTACTATTGCGCGGGTTATATTATGGCAAAGAATAATTAGAAAGTGTTTTTTTAATTATAAAGCTATATTTTTATTCTTAAAAGATAAATATGTTTGTTAATTATTGCTATCTCGATTAACATATTCGGAATAAAAATTTTACATTTGACTCCGAGCAATTAACTTAAAAACAAAACCTGCAAATGGCTTCGAAGCCTGAAAAACATATCTAGTATTTACATTAAAAATTGAAAACTTATGTCGCAAGAAAATCAAGTTTCTACAACGATACCGGCAGCAACTTTAGCCGATATTATCGCCAAAGTGAACGCATTAAATGCAACATTGGCTGATTATTTACTGTTTAATCTCACACCATCTGACCGATTGGAACTTAGCAAAATGGGAGATAAAACCATTGCTTTTGTTCAAAAATCATTGGAATATGCCGAAAATAATCCTACTTTGGTACCGGGTTATCTGGATATTTCGGAAGCAAAAAAAGATTTTTGCACTTTCACAGGATTTAAACAACGTATTGAAACAAGTGACAACGCTTCAGCGTGCTATCGAAGACACGGCGATGGTAGCTGGCAGCGAAGCATATAACGCAGCACTTGTGTTTTATAACTCGGTAAAAGGAGCAAGTCGCGTAAATGTGCCCGGCTCCGAAGCTGTGTACAACGATTTACAACAACGCTTTGCAGTGAGAACTAAAAAAGCGGCAACAACTTAAAACTTACAGAAGTCGTTTGCAGGTAAAACTAACGTCATTCCTTTCTCGGGGAATGGCGTTATTCATTTCAGGTCTCGCAATTTTTAATTGCGAATATTTTCATTAGATATGTCTTGCAATTTCTAATAGCAAATAGTCTTACCAAAACATCCGCCATCCTGTCTTTCACATCCGCTATCGCATGTTTTAGTGGGTGTATCCTATGTTTTAGAGGGTGTATCGGATGTTTTAGAGAGTTCAACCTATCTAAAAGATACGATTTCGGATGTTTTGCAGGGTATAACCTATCTTTTAGAGCCTATATCGGATGTTTTAGAGGGTATAACCTTGCAAAAGATAGGTTGAGGGATGTTTTTGGTTGAAACAATTCGTTTGAAGCCAACACGGAGTTTATTAATCATTTCGGGACAAGGGCTGCCGAAGAAGCTGGCTGCAAGGGACGAAAGAAGTGGAACTGGTAACTGGTGAACAAATTAAAAAGAAGTCCCCGATATATGAAATATCGGGGACTTTTGTTTTATTATTCTTTTGGAATTAAATCTTCAAGTATTTTCTCAAATCGTTCTTTG
>JBBIID010000276.1:4169-4785 GCA_037446675.1 Paludibacter sp. | reverse complement strand
ATAAAATGGAAGGTATTGACCGGGACTGGGTTTATACTTACAATCCATCGGCTTATTACTCTCAATTATCACCCGGTGAATATGACTTTTTCATCAAAGCAGCCAATAACGATGGCGTTTGGAACGATGTAGGTGCATCACTTCATATTATCATTTCACCACCATGGTGGAAATCCACAGTCGCTTATTTAATCTATTGGGTCATTGTCTTTTTCATAATATTTTATTCTCTCAAATATTACACAAAAAAAAGAGAAAAGAAGGTTATTCAAGCTCAAAGACTTTTCGAGATAAAAAAAGAGCAAGAACTCTATAGGGCAAAAGTTGACTTTTTCACAACAATAGCTCATGAGATAAAAACTCCATTATCGTTGATAAAAGGACCTCTCGAAGAAATAAATAAGAGACAGGTAGAAGACGGGTTCATAAAAAAGAGTCTCCAAATAATGGAACTAAACACAAACCGACTGTTAACGCTGATTAATCAATTGCTCGATTTCAGAAAAATTGATAGCAACAGAGCAACTCTTTATTTCACAAACGAAAACATTAGCAATCTACTGCAAGAAACTGTAGTCAGATTCGAACCATCAATTATTTTAAACAGAAAAGAAAT
>JBBIID010000276.1:0-4103 GCA_037446675.1 Paludibacter sp. | reverse complement strand
ATCAGTAACTTGATAAACAATGCTCTTAAATATTCTACTTATTCAATTCAAGTTATATTATCGAGGAGTCAACAAACTTTTTCCATTCAGGTTATCAGCGATGGAAAAACGATTCCATTTAGTTTAAGAGATAAGATATTCGAACCTTTCTATCAGATAAATAACGAACAGGAAATGATATCGGGAGTTGGAATTGGATTATCTTTAGCCAGCTCGCTAGTGGAACTTCATTCTGGTAATTTAAAACTTGTTATCACCGATGAAGGTAAAAATAATTTTGTTGCCACATTCCCACTAAAACAGGACAACATCATAAATATAACCTTAAATGACGAAACTGAAACAAAAACTTCGCAAATTGAGAATGATGTTATTTCGAATGAAAAAGATCTGAAATATACCATCATGGTGGTTGATGATAATTCCGAGATATTAGAATTTTTGTCGGAAGGACTCTCTGCAAAATTTGTTGTAGTTACTGCCATTAATGGCAAAGATGCTATTGAAAAACTCAATCAAAATACCGTTCATCTAATCATAAGCGATGTGATGATGCCAATGGTGGATGGACTTGAACTTTGCAGCTTTGTAAAAAATAATATCGAATACAGCCATATTCCGGTAATTTTGCTTACGGCTAAAAATGATATCGACAGCAAGATAAAAGGACTCGAAAGTGGAGCCGATGCGTATTTGGAAAAACCATTTTCGTTCGATTATTTGGTAGCTCAGGTTACCAATTTGCTTGCAAACAGAGAAAAAGAAAGAAAGGCATTTGCCCAAAGGCCATTCTTCCCTGTTTACAATTTAAAGATGAACAAAGCCGATGAAGAATTCATGAACAGAGTTATGGATAAAATTCAGGCCAATATTGCCGATGAAAGTTTCAATGTAGAACGATTGGCCGATTTACTGGCCATGAGCAGATCTGTGCTGCATCGGAAGATTAAAAATTTAGTAAATATGGCTCCTGTCGATTTTATCAGGGTAATAAGATTGAAGCAGGCAGCTGAGTTAATTCAGAGTGGCAAATACACGATGGCAGAAGTGTCGGTAATGGTGGGAATAAATTCACCATCTTATTTCAGCAAATTGTTCCTCAAACAATTTGGCATTACTCCGAAATCTTTTTTCAAAAAATACAACGAAAACATCAAGAAAGACATTTAGACCATTTTGATATATTGCAGGAAATGGAATCAATATCTGTATTTCTTAAATTTTATTTTGTTCATCGAATAAGACAACAACAATTCATGCGTGCCAATTGAACTCCGACTAATGCCACTCACATTAAAATCGTAGCTATACCCCAACCGGATAGATTCAGTTAAGTTGCAACCCAGTAAAACACCCATTTCGGATTGAGTGCGATAAAATAATCCGGCGTGAAATACATCCGATTCCTGTCCTAATTTAAAATATGTCGTGATGTTGCATTCCATTTGATAGAAATCATCGTACTTCACTCCACAAACACCATATTCCAATTCTATCGGATTTTCTGTTTTTTTATGATAGATAGCATAGAGATAGCTGGTATTTATTTGCTGGAGATTTTCATCGTAAAAGATCGTGAGCAAGTTAAGACTGGAAACACCGAACCGCCATGATTTTCCAATCAGCTCCACACCTGCATCTGCGTTATAATTGTTCTCTTGAAGCATATTTTCGTACAAGGCAGGATCGTCCGCCGTCATCATGCTTACTTCCGATTTGTCGTACGAAAGACTTTGAAAAGCTGCGGAAATGCCCATATTTAATTGCCATTGCCTATTTAGATATGCTGAATAAGAATAGGAAAGCGAAAAATTGGTTATCGTATTGTACCCAATCTGATCTGCATAAACTTTCAGTCCGTATTGAGTCTGAATTTTTTCGGTATACAAAGTTCCGGCAGCAAATATCGTGTTGGGTGAACCGGGAAATCCGAGCCACTGTTTTCGCGCGGCCAAACTAAAAGCCGCATGATAATCGTCATTAATACTGCCCGGATTGATATAATAAGTGTTAGACCAGAAATCGTTCAACCGAATATTCGACTGTGAGAAAACAGGTAACATTATTACAAAATAAAGCAATATTAAAGTAAATCGTCTCATCAGTTCTCTTTTTTCAACGGATAATTCTTACATATCCCGGCTTAGTTTTAGTTCCCTGAGCCGTAGGATAATATACCACATAATAATAAATATCGCTATTTACCGGTTTTCCATCATGTTTTCCATCCCAACCATCAGTTCCTTCGTAAAGTAGCGCACCATTTCTGTTGTACACTTTAACATTCCAATCTTGAAGGAAATAATCATTAATGCCATCTCCGTTGGGGCTAAAAGTATTTGGCAATTCGGGAATTGTAATCCACAATCGTTTTTCGGCTGTTTCGGTGCAACCATTCGGGTTTACAACCATTAGTTTTACATCATAATAGCCGTCTTTATTACTTGTAAAAGCATGAGAAACATTATCGCCACGTGCAGAAGTTCCATCGCCAAAATCCCATAGATATTGAGTATAAGGCACATTCTCGCTCCACAAATGCGTTTCTGTTCCATCGGGAACGACCTCATCTTTTTCTGTGTTTATCGTATAGGTCAACAAATCGTAAGGAGAAGTGCTAAAATACAAAGTGTCTTTGCAACCTCTTGCCGTAGTTCCGATAACGCTGTAATTTCCTGTAGTTGAAATAACAATGCTGTTTCCTGTAGCTCCGGTACTCCATTTGTAAGTATCTGCCCCACTCACTGTTAACTGTGTAGAATCACCCTGACAATATTTGGGGACATTATCCAAGGTTAACTTTGTAAGAGAATTAACTTCAATTACTTTTTCAAGAACACATTCATCCGAACCATTTTTTACGGTTAGTGTGACCAAATAGAATCCAGCTTTGTCGTATCTGTGCTGAGGTGCGATTTCAGAAGATGTTTTTCCATCCCCAAAATCCCAAAGATATTGATATTTGAAAACTTCGTCGTTCACCTCTACAGCACTAAACTGATACAAGTAACTGTTGCATTCCACCAAATCCGATTCTATCTCAATTTTAGGAATGGTAATGTTATAGCTCAGAGTAGCAACACATCCCAAACTGTCTGTTACTGTTACCGAAGCTACTGAATTATGGTTTATTTCCATAAATTCATTTTCCGAACCATATACCACGCCATTGTCCCAATGAATGCGATACGGAGAAAAACCTCCGGAAATAACGGCATGATTAATTATTTTGAACGATTTCGATTCAAAATCAACACTCGTTTTCGATTCCACACTAACTTCCAATGGCAATTGTCGGATCACTTCCAGTTTTATAGTTTTCGAATAGCCAGAAGCATCTTTCACAACCACATAATAGAATCCGGCCGGAATATCTGCAATGTCTTCGTCGGTACTCCCGTTCGACCAGTTGAAAGTGTATGGCGCAGTTCCTCCAGTTACGGTCAGGTCAATTGCACCGCTATTCTGATTACTGCATTCAAAAGCATTCGTAATCTTCGAACTTATTTGAAACTGTTGAGGTTCAGTTATCACAAAATGTTCGGTAATGTTGCAGGGCGCGCCGTCAATCAAGGTTACAGAATAAATGCCCGGACTTAAATGATTTCTCTGGCTGCCGGCATTCGGGTCATCTTCCCAAACAAGCGAAACAGGATTCAACCCACCCGAAATGTTTAAACTAATACTGCCATCGTTTGCACCAAAATAAGATACATTTTTCACAACAGGATGAATCGAAAAATCCGATTCAGGAATAATCGCTTTTATCTCCTTTTGGCAACTATTTGCATCGATAACTGTAGCCGTATATTCTCCCGGAGAGAGGTTTTGTTGAAGTTCACTTTTACCTAAGTTACTCCACAGAATGTTATATGGTTCTTTTCCACCGCTTATTAAAAGCTGAATGGAAGCATCGTTTGCGCCATAGCAAGTCACCGGCGATATTTTTGTATCAACTTTGAGTTCCGGCGATTCGGTAATTGTTACTTTCAACGTTTGCGTGCAGGAATTTCCATCCGTCACAACCACATCGTAATCTCCGGCATAAAGATTTTGAATGTTTTGAGTTTGGCTTGTATAACCATTCGGACCAAGCCATGTAT
>JBBIID010000275.1:0-4785 GCA_037446675.1 Paludibacter sp. | reverse complement strand
TTTTCTCGAAAATGTTTGTCGCTGAAACAAAACTTATTGGATTCTGAATCAGGAATCATTTCGGAATTTAAACGCAAGTCACCGTCTTTAGGTTGGATTCACGAACATGCCGATGTAGTGCAAGTGACCGAAGGTTACAGTCGTGCGGGAGCATCGGGAATTTCCATTCTGACTGACTTTCAGTATTTCGGGGGAACGTCGCAGGATTTGATGGCAGCTCGTCCGCAAGTCACATGTCCGATTCTGCGCAAGGACTTTGTGATTGACGAATATCAGCTTTTTGAAGCGAAAGCGATAGGGGCTGATGTGGTTCTTTTAATTGCTGCTGCGCTTACCGTGCAACAAACGTTGGATTTGGCTCGTAAAGCTAACGATTTAAGTTTGGAAGTTTTGTTAGAAGTTCATAATGCTGAAGAGCTAGGTCATGCCAATGATTTTGTGGATATGCTGGGGGTAAACAACCGTAATCTGAAAACATTCGAACAAAGTATTCAAACTTCATTTGAATTAGCAGCATTGATTCCTGATCAGTTTGTGAAAGTGAGCGAAAGCGGTATTTCGAAAACCGAAACGGTCAAGGAATTGCGTCAAGTGGGCTATCGTGGTTTTTTGATGGGCGAAAATTTTATGAAAGAAGCAAGCCCTGATGAAGCATTAATGCGATTTATAGATGGCCTAAAGTAGTTATTTGCTACACGTTATTGATTGTTACTTGCCCTTCGGTTGTTATTCGTTGTTATTCGTTGTTAGAGAAGAGAACAATCAATAACTATTAATAACGGCAATACTAAATAACATGAAATAAATAACATATAAAGCATGAAAATAAAAATCTGTGGGATGAAATTCCCTGAAAATATAAAGACAGTTGCAGAATTGAAGCCAGATTTGATGGGATTTATTTTTTATCCCAAATCGCCCCGATATGCTGAGCCACTTGATTTGGAAACATTGAATTCTCTACCTTATGATATTAAAAAAATCGGCGTTTTTGTAAATGAAGATTTGGAACGAATATTAACCATTGTGTATAGGTATAAGCTTGTTGGGATTCAGCTTCATGGCTCAGAAAACGCAAAAATTTGTAAGCAACTGAAGGAAGCCGGATTATTGGTTTTGAAAGCTTTTCCAATTGCTGAAGCTTATAATTTTAAAGTGACGAGAAATTATGAAGGTGTTTGCGATTATTTTCTGTTTGATACAAAAACCGACGCTTATGGTGGTTCGGGTATTAAATTCAATTGGGCGATATTGAATGAATACAAAGGGGAAACGCCTTTCTTGCTGAGTGGAGGAATTGGTGTTGATGATGCTGAAGCCATTTCTAAAATTGACCATCCTAAAATGGCTGGTATCGACCTGAACAGCAAATTTGAAATCTCACATGGACTGAAAAATGTGGAAATGCTGGATGGTTTTCTAAAGCAAATAAGAGCTAATAATAAACAAATAAATTGACTGTCGATTCTAACGTCGTCCGTCTTCTATAAATAAGATAATGAACAGAATTAATCAATTATTCGAACGTAAAAATAAAAATATCCTGTCAGTTTATTTTACGGCAGGTTTTCCAAAACTGGAAGATACATTGACAACGCTTGAATGTCTCCAAACAAACGGAGTGGATCTGGTGGAAGTGGGAGTTCCATTTTCTGATCCGTTAGCAGATGGAATCGTCATTCAGAATAGCAGCCAGCAGGCGTTAAAGAATGGTATGAGTATTCGTAAATTGTTCGAACAACTTACTTCTGTTCGTGAGAAAATCAACATTCCGTTGGTAATGATGGGATATTTGAATCCGATTATGCAGTTTGGTTTCGAAGCTTTTTGTGCCGAATGTAGTCGGGTAGGAGTGGATGCGATGATAATTCCCGATCTGCCAATGTCCGATTATTTGAATCAATACAAAGCTATTGCTGAAAAATATGGTTTGGAATTTATCTTCCTGATTACGCCAGAGACTTCGGATGAACGCATTCGCGAGATTGACAGCCATACCAATGGATTTATTTACATGGTTTCGTCGGCTGCGGTTACCGGAACTCAAAGTTCATTCGATAGCAAAGTGGATTATTTCAACCGAATCAACTCGATGAATCTGAAAAATCCTCGACTGATTGGTTTTGGAATTTCGAATAAAGCGACATTAGATGCGGTGAATGAATATTCTTCTGGAGCAATTATTGGTTCGGCTTTTATAAAAGCTTTGAACGAAACGCAAAATGTTGAAAAGGGAGTTGATTTATTACTAAAGCGGTTAGGAGAATAACAAAAGCGTCCAACATTATAGTGTTGGACGCTTTTGTTTATTATTGAATAATACATTTCAACGTTTTGCTTTCATTTGAGTCAGTAAGTATTTTTATGATATAAATGCCTTGTGGCAATGTTGTACTGAAATCTGAACTAGCATGTTCGGATATCATTAATCGGCCAGAGATATCAAATATCTTTATCTGCGAATTAGTTTCAATGCCCTTAATACGTACTGTATTATTCTCTTGCAATACATATGTGTCTGAAACATTGGAGTTTGCTATCCCAGTTGGGACGTAATTTAGTTTATTGTCCATCCAAGCAATTCTGTTTTTGACATAATTTTTCACATTGTTCACTTCACCCTGATACGAGCCATAAGTGGTCGGGTTCATGTGTACTTTTGAATTCAAAATGTTCCAGCGTGTAAAGTTGAGTTTTTGAGAATCATCAATTTCAAGCGCATAATAATCAATAAGGTCTAATAATTTATCTTCTGTGATTGCACCACTATTCCGATAATAGGCATAAGTATCCTTTAGCTCTTTAACAAAAGCCGGATCGGAAAATATTCGATTCACGATTGTTCGAACCCCATTTGCCCAACTTCCTTTCGAAAAACAAATCCAATCGCTTTGATTATTAATTGGATATGTTCTTGAATCATTTTCGAATGCAATGTCGAAATCCCAAACCGGAGCAAAATAAAATAAATCTTCAAATCTTCTTTTGAACATATAAGTACTCCAGTATGTGTCGGTATTTCCGGATATTTCACCTACTAAGAACTGTCGGGTAAACGAAGGAACATCAATGTATTTTCGATAACCAGTTGTTGTATTGGTGTAATTCGATGCAGCCAAAGCAGTTTCCATTTTTTCGAAATGTGTCTTGATATAGTTGCTTTGTGCCGAAACTATTTCATCGTCTTCAGGATATTTAATGGTTACCGGAACTTTATTTCTAGCCGAAGTAAACCAGGAAGTTCCTTCATTCGCATAAGCATCCATTTCTATTAAATAGCCTCCGGCTAATAATGGAAGTTCAATATCATTGTATTCAAGCTTCTCAACATTCACGCGATCATCGCCAACTTCCACCTGATCGCAAAGCTGGTAAGTACCTTTGTATTCACCGTTTAAAACGACGTCGACAGGTTTTCCGGCAGGTGTATAAGGCATTTCTAATCCTTTGCTAATATCGAAGGCAATTAGATTTCTCATTAATGTTTTGTCTCCGTAATTATTGATTAATGTCCATGCTTTTTCTTTTGCCGGAAAATCGAGCAATCTGGCCTTGTGATTTAATTTGAATTTATATGGTTTTTTCGGAAAACTCCAACTGGCATTTCCTCGCCCTTTAATTTTCATACTATCCGTGAAAAGTGTTGTTCCGTCATTTGAAACAATTGAAACAATACCAAAGATGTATGTTTCTTTGTCGACAATATCCTGCGCATTCACAGTGTGAATATTTATAGTGGGAAGATTTGTAATTTGCGGTAGTTTTGAATCGTCGCCGCTACCTTTGTAGCCATAAAACTCCAATTCGGACAAATTGCATTTGGCATCATTTGGCCCTACATAGCGTACATACCTGAAACCTCTAGAGCAATTGATCACTTTACGTGTTAATTGATTTTCAGTAGGTTTGTCGGGAATAACATAAAGCGTAACTGCATCACCAAAATCAGGATTGTTAGCTCCTTCGAATACTCCAAGTTGCATGCGAGCTGTTTGCCCTTTGCGAGGACAATAACCCAACTGGGTAATAACGTAAGGTTCTCCTAGGTCAAGTCCAATCCAGCCCCCTGTGCGGTCGCAAGTTGCAAATGTGTTTTGTATATTTCCATCAAATGCATTAGCATTTACAGATCCAGTGTAACATTGATTGTTTGAGTAATCGTAAAAATTGGTTGTGCCTATTATTGTTCCGGAAAGCTTGGAAGGTGAATTTTGACCAAGAAGTTGGAAAAGAGAGATGATAAAGCCCAAAACCGTTAAAACAGTTTTTCTCATGATTTTTTTTTAGTGTTAGAATTTGCTTTTAAGATTCACAAAGATACAAAAGAATAGCCAACTTCGCGAACCGATTTTTAATGAGTTTCCCTGTTAGATAGTATTTTTAGCGTAGGGTTTAATCTTCTTTTGTTTTGAATGCAAAAAAAGGTCGGATTTCTAAAAAATCCGACCTTTTTTCTATTATAAATTGTTTTTAAAGAGTTTTCTTAATTTCAGTTTCCTCGAAACTTTCAATAATGTCACCTGTTTTTATATCATTGTAACCCTTGATATTCAAACCACATTCGTAGTTGGTACCTACTTCTTTCACGTCTTCTTTGAATCGTTTCAATGACTCAAGTTCGCCAGTAAATACTACAATGCCATCGCGGATAACTCCAACTTTGTTAGCACGTTTGATTTTTCCTTCACGAACCAAACAGCCGGCAACCGTTCCAACTTTTGTAATTTTGAATACTTCACGTACTTCAACTGTAGCAGTGATTTCTTCTTTAATTTCAGGTGATAA
>JBBIID010000274.1:0-4802 GCA_037446675.1 Paludibacter sp. | reverse complement strand
TGTGTTGCCGGGCTTCCAGAAAAGATACATGCTATTATTGGCACTGTAAGATGTGACTTTAACCCAAGCTTCAATCGTCCAATCACCCGTCAAATTCAGATTTTCATGATGCGGAACAGACAACGAGGTAGTTGTTTTGTAACTTCTGCCCATATCGGGAACAGTCGATGCTTCGTCAGTCAGATTCAGCACATCACCCACGGCATTAGGTACAGCCACACTCCGATTATTCAAATCATTATCAAAGTGAAGTAACAGCAATGTGTTTTTATCGTAAAGATATGGCCCGCCAATATTATTGGAAACCACAATATTAAATGCTTCGCTTTCGGAATAAGTAGAAACATTGCCTGTATCAGTAATTTTAAGCTTACACGTTCCTTTCAAACCATTTGGTACAATCCATTTATACATTCCTAAAGATGTGCCGATGTTATTGTTTATCATAAACCAGTCGTCTCCATCGTTTATAGAATATTCAAGCTTTATATTTTGAATATTTGTATTTGCCCATTTTACATTCAACGTATCTCCGGCAATCACATAGCTGTTATTTATAGGCGAAATGAGATTTAAACTGGTTAAATCACTTTTTATGAACGGACCGTAAGTAGTTGAAACATCTAAATTGTCAGGAGCAGAAATTTTGATATAAAAGCGTGCCGAAAAATTTCCTGAATTCCAGACACAGGAAGTATTAGTCGTCCGGTTCACTACTTCCGTCCAGCTTTTGCCATCATTTGTTGACACGGAAACGTTCAGTTTTATATCTGCCTTTAACGGAGTCCAACTTATGTTGACTGTTGGCTCTGTTTGGTCTATATTAATTATCGGATTTATTAAAGTGACAATCGGTTTTTTCTGAACACGCACATCAAAATCGAAATAAAAATCGTCGAGAAATGCTTGTTCCGATGTATATCCCAATGATTGATAAGCAGCCAAATCATTCATTTGAATAGCTTTCACCAACGAATATCCTCCTCTTTTGTATTGGTAATCAATAAAAAACCGACCCAGTGTATAATACCCGTAATCAGGTGAAGGATAAATCCGGGTTTCTTCATAAGTTGGACGATGGCCAAAATATGCTATACTGTTTGCCATACAATCTATACCACTTTGTCGCATTTCATTGAGTATAGCATCAGTCATTGGACCTGCTGCACAAAATTGTGGAAAACCTTCGTTAAGCCATGCAGTAACCGTTCCCTGTGGAAGAATTCCCTGAAAAGCATGTGCCAATTCATGCCGATTCATATGATAAAACAAAGGAAGTTGGTCTTCTGAAGAAGCGCATGTTGAATGCATCCCTGATGACCATGCCGTACCTCCGGCTACTCTTACGGGAGGCTCACCATTGCAAGAAGAACCTTCAATCTCGGCATCGATACAGGTTGGTAAAGTGAAATAACTTAGTTTCTCTGCAAATTTCACATTGAAGTTATTACTGTATTCAACTACTGCGTTTTCTGTTACGTCTGAGAAATAAGGAAAATTAAGCGTACCATCTACCGGTCGTGTGTAATATTTAAAATGCTCCGTTTCCATATATTTTTGAATTCTCAGATTTTCGTTTGGTTCTATGAAGCGATAACTCAAGTATCGGTTAAAATCTCCCAATAATCCAGCCCAATTATCAACATTAAACCAGTAAGACAGCACATCGAACCCCGTGGAGTTGATATTAGTAATCATAGGATAACCCCAATTTTTAAAGATATTCATAAATTCGCCGAATGCCCCTACAACTGCTAATCCATTTTTGTTGATAAAAGCAGTCCTATCATTCAGCACATCGAACGATGAAAAACTGCCACCATAAGCATTTACAGCTGTTTTGATAGCAGCATCTGTCGGAATTATTCCAGCTTCGAAAACAGGAAAACCGATTTTAAACAAAAGTGGTATGTTACGAGTTTGGTAGAAATGATAGATATACGACTGACACAAGTAGTAAAGCGCAACCTGAGTAACATTCTGGAATACGGCTCTTTGTTCAGTGGTGGTAGGCTCACTTATATTTATAGTTCCATCGGGAGCCACAAATCCGGCTTCAAACATAAAAGCATCGGTTGGTTTTTGAGACTGATATTCACTGGCAGTGAGTAATTTGAAAGAGTAAGTAAAAGCACTGAAATCCGGATTGCCCCAAATTCGACCATGATGACTCAACACTTCAATCTTATTGTTGATACTTTGCATATCAACACCAGCAATATCTGACAAAGCAATTGAGTTCGACTTTCCTTCAGATGATTTTTGAACTACATTTTTTAAATCATGATTTTGATAGTATTCATTAATTTTTGAATCATTTGCATCTGTTTGTTCGATTCTAAAATCAAATAAAGTAGTTTTTGGTTCAGGAAACGCAGCCACAATTGATAATAAAATAAATAATGCAATAACAATTGTGATATTTTTTTTTGTAACATTATTTTCTTTCATAAAATTGTAATTTTTCAAGTTAAATGGAAATTAACTAATAGGATGATTTAGGATTTATTGTTTTGAATTATAGATGAATATATGGATAAATATATGTTTTAAACAGTAGACAAAATTATATGTTTTTTTCTTTTTATTTGTAAAAATTATTTAAAAATAGTATTGCGGATGAAAAATTCTATTTGTCTATTACATTAACCTTAAAATAAAGTTTCCTACGCTTATATTTTATTTTTTACTACTTTTGCACGGTTATAAAATAAAATTTTCCAAATAGTGAATTCTTTGCCTTCCACCACACCCATATATATTGACGAATACGATTATCCGTTGGACGACGAACGTATAGCCAAGTTCCCATTGGAACGCAGGGATGCCTCAAAACTGCTGGTTTATAAAAATAATTCCATCATAGAAAGTACTTTTTCAGAAATTGCAGGATTTCTACCTGAAAAAAGTTTGTTGGTGTATAATAATACCCGCGTTATTCAGGCACGGTTGGTTTTTCGGAAAGAGACAGGAGCGAGGATTGAAGTGTTTTGCCTAGAACCTCTGATTCCCGCCGACTATGCACAATCGCTTGGCGCAACAAACGAATGTGTGTGGAAATGTATGGTCGGCAACCTGAAAAAATGGAAAGAGGGAACGCTCAAAAAAGAGTTAGACATTTCAGGGAAAAGTTGCTTGTTTAAAGCTGATTTAATTCAGTCGGAAGGAAAAACGCATACAGTCCGCTTTTCGTGGGACAATGCTGACGTTCATTTTGCCGACATTCTGGAAAATGCCGGAGAATTGCCTATTCCGCCTTATCTTCATCGCAAAACAGAAGAAAGCGACTTGACGACTTACCAAACAGTTTACTCAAAAATAAAAGGTTCGGTGGCAGCACCAACAGCAGGGCTTCATTTTACATCTGAGGTTTTTGAGAGTCTGAAACCCAAACAGATTGAAATAGAAGAACTCACTTTGCATGTCGGTGCGGGAACTTTCCAGCCGGTGAAAACAAAGGATGTTGCCGAACATTTGATGCACACCGAAGTAATTGCTGTACAACGAGATACGATTCTACACTTAAAAGAAAAGTTAGGAAATATCGTGGCGGTAGGAACTACGTCGGTGCGAACGCTTGAAAGTTTATACTACATTGGCCGGGATCTATCAGAAAACAGTTCAAATAATCAGGACACATTCCATGTTTCACAATGGACTCCTTACGAAGATCGTACTGAAATACGGGTAGCAGATGCTTTGCAAAATATTTTAGATTATCTGGATCGAACTGGTCAGAATGTACTTCGTGCAGAAACACAGATAATGATAAAGCCCGGTTACAAATTCAAAATTGTGGATGCAATGATTACCAATTTTCACCAACCGAAAAGTACGTTGTTGCTACTTGTTTCGGCATTTGTAAAAGGAAACTGGAAAGTGATTTACGATTATGCGTTGGAAAATGATTTTCGCTTTTTAAGCTATGGCGACAGCTCGTTATTGTTCCGGGAATAAATGCTGTTTTACGAGATTATCTTTGTGATTTTGTTTACAATATTTTCTTCTGTATCGTTCGTAATCACAATTTCGGCCTGAGAATAAAACGGTTCGCGTTTGCTTAATCCTTCAGCAATAAAATAGAGTAACTCTTCGCCTTTTCGTTCTGCCAACAGCGGTCTTTTATTGGCTTTCGAACTTTCGAGCCTGTTTTTTAATTCTTCTGGAGTGAGCTTGAGATATATGGTGAGTCCGTGTTGTTTCATATATTCCATATTGTCGAAAAAGCAAGGCGCACCGCCGCCTGTCGATATAATTACATTTTCGAATTCGGCCACTTCGTGTAAGCAATTTTTTTCTATTTGTCTGAATTCATCTTCTCCTTTTTCGGCAAAAATACGGGAAACAGATTTGAATTGTTTTTCTTCGATATGAGCATCCATGTCCACAAAACTGTAGTTCAATTTTGTAGCCAGCAACTTGCCTATAGTCGTCTTTCCAGACCCCATATATCCAATTAAGAAAATCCTATTCATCGTTTTTTGTCGTTTTTCAACTGCAAAAATAGTGATAAAATTAGAGCCTAGCTTCATCGACGTGTAAAAAGAGTAATTTTAAGTCAAAATATCATTTTGTAATCTGATGTCATTAATTTTTACACTATCTTTGCATAAATTTTTTATAAATTTACCGTGGAAAAAGAAAGTGCTGTACTACTGATTTTTACCGGTGGAACGATTAGTATGTCCGAAGATCCGACCACCGGAGCTTTACGTCCCATTGATTTCGATCGCCTGCAAGAATATATGCCCGAGCTTAAACAGACGGGAATCCGAATTAAAAGTGTCCCTTTTTTACCGCTT
>JBBIID010000273.1:0-4824 GCA_037446675.1 Paludibacter sp. | reverse complement strand
GATAGTTATTCCATTCAGTTTCTATCTTTTGCTTCGTCAATACTTCATCAGATATATTCTGATTTGGATTGAAATACGATAAAATATCAGGATACAGACTTCTTCTTATCTCGCGCATTTTAAGAAGGTTTGGAGCAAAATCATATTCAAAATATGCTTCATGATTGAAGTCAGAAGAATAACTTTTCATAAGATTAAAAGTCACTTTACCTGAAATAGGTCCGGCAAAGTTTTGTCCATAAGACCTTTTGTTTTCTGAGACATTAAGTAATTGAACATTATTGTCATTTTCGATCCATGCAAAGTTTTCTCCAAAATTATTTCTATAAGGAAAAATGTATCTGAACAATAAATTACGCTCATATTGCGAAAGTTTTGGTTCCGATTTTTCTGATTTAATATGATTTGAGGTAAATTTTTCCTTTATGCTAAAAATGACTTTTTCCCCTAACTTAAAATAAAGGCTGTCGATGGTTATAGTTCGATAGCTTGTACGAAGTTTTATATTATGGTAACCGCTATCGATTTTAAATGAATAGGGTTGACTTATAGTAGACCAACAAAAATAAACTGGTTTGCTGTCCAAATAGATGACCTTAATCGGAAGCAATTCTCCATTTTCAGATACAACATAAGGCGAAAATTGTGTTATGTTATTGCTTACTTTATAATTAAACCTGTAAATCGCAGAACCGGGATAGAGAAATTTATAATATTCAATGGAATCAATAGCTGCTAAGATTTTCCATGTTTCATAATTAAGGTTTACCATCTTGCTTTGATCCTGTAAGTTATTTTTCAAAGTAAAATTGTTTATGATCTCTTTATTCGCGGCCATTTTTCCCAAATAAGGCAATGTCGGAGCATCATACTTAAATTTGCTAGTAAGTGAATAGGCCGTTAAATCTACGTTCGAAACAGGTTTCCCTTTTTGGTCGGTAACACTTATTTCCATATTCACTTTTTGTCCCGGATATACAATATGAGGTTGCTTCACCGCTATATTTAATTTTTTATCATAATACGGAATCCAATAATTTTCATTTTTTATTTGTCCACCCCATAAATATCTGATTGAAATGAAATAATTTTGCTTTGTTCTACTTACATTTCGAAGCAAAAGTGAATCTCCCGACCCGCGGTATTTTTCGGTATTTTTTTTATAAATATTATACACAAAATTAAGTTTGCGAGGGTTGTTTACTTCTACAAACACCGAATCATTTACTCTTTGCGACATACATTGTAAAAGTGAAGATTGAGAGTTCATATCAAAAGTCTGAGAAATACTATCGCCTTTTATATGATATTGACTATAAAAAGGATTTAATTCAACTTTACATGGTGTGATTGACCAGAGTATATCTGTTTTATTTCCAAAGTTATCAGTTGCGTAAATGTAAACTGGTTTTGAAACAGGTTGTCCATTTTCTAAATATAAAAATTGAACAGAATCGTTTATCAATTTTACATCAAACTTTTTCTGTGCAAAATAATACGAAACTTGTTTTTTCTCTGATATTAATTCATTATCAGATGTCAACAAGCGAACCTCCAAATAATACTTAAAGTTCAATTTTGGAAATATCGAATCTGGAATTAGAATCTCTGTTTCACCGGTTGGTTTAAGTACGGTCTTAAAAGTGAATAAGGTATCTGGAACAAATATCCTGTCATCTAAATAAGTTTCTACATGATTAGCTTCAACAAAAACTTCTAGTCTGGCATCCTGCAAATTAAGATCATTTTCATCAGTCCCTTTCACAAAGACAGTCAAAGGTTTTCCTACAAACTGATCAGCATTCTCAATGCGAATATTTAGTTTATTTTTCCCTAGTTCATATTGCTCATAATGAAAATTCTTCACAATATACGTATTTCCTTTTTTGTTGTTGAGTTCAATATTGTACGAACGATCCAATTTTAGATCTAACGAGTCATGTATAAAAAACCGGAATTCATAAGCACCTTTTTTGTACGGTTTCAAATTTTCGAGTTGAATATACTTATTCCCTGTATACAAGCCAACTTCAACTGTTTTTTTCAGTGGAATTCCCTTTTTGTCAACTATAAATGCTTTGAATTTTACTGTATCGTTCGGCATATATTTCGGCTTATTAAAAACCATGTAGCCTTTATATTTCCTACCAAAATTGTAATCTTTCGAATCAATATCAAAAAGTTGAGAAAATTTGCGCGGTAAGTTTCTGAAAAAATAATATATCCGAGCAATGTTTCCAACAGGCCTGTTCTTTACAATTGACTTCACTCCATCAAAAGGAACACTTACCGCGTAGCGAACCGGAATCCATATGTATTTTAATGGCGTTCCATAAGCCAACTTTTGGGAGCTTCTGCGCACCAAAGAGTTGTTGAATTGACGTGATAATTGATAATATGCTGTATTCTCATTCCTGGTAACAGTCAATAAACCTTTTCTGTTTGATTTGCGCTCAATGTAACATTTCGATTGTTTATCAAATTTCAATTTTCTATGTCCAACTTTCACTACTGCGTCTGAAAGACTATTGCCCTTCAAATCATATACTCTTATGTATAAATCTGTATTGTTATTGAAAATTTTGACATCAAAATCGGGGATATAAGCATAGTTCAATACTTGATGATTTTGATCTGTATAAGTTTTAAGATAGTGCCCGGATTTCAATTTCCCATCGAATATACTATCAGTGAGATAAGAAGTTACTAAAGTATGTAGATAGGTGGAGTCAACTTTTAAAATTCCGTCTTTGTTAATCTTTTTCGCTTCTTTGTCTGAGATTTTATATATGTAAGTTTTGTAGCTGCTTTTCCGGCTAGTTATTAGATTTTGAGCTTCACTCTGAAAAAATAATAACGTGAAAATTATAATTGCAGTAAGCTTTAGATAGTGGAGTCTAGATTGCATATTCTGTAAAATTTAAGAATTAACAATCACAAATTTACAAAAAAGAATGAATAAATGAAGACCAAACACTTATATGGATAAGAAAAAAAAATAACAATGCAAATTATATACAATTTGCTATTGCTTCTCAGTAAGATATTTCCAGAATCTACGTGGTAAATGTTGTCGGTGAAGTTTGGGGTTTATTCGCTCTTTAATAGTCATAGCTTTGAAATATCCTCGCCACAAGTCCTGAAACAGTTTTTGGTCGGTTGCCATCAAATCTTCATTCAATTTTCCATCAGGAAAAAGATCTGTATTATCCAACGTCATTTCTGTAACCTTTTTCATATCGTAATAATATCCGTAATTACGTTGAGTATCATAAATAACCCATTTCTGATCGGCAAAATGATCTAATGTAAGTGGCAAACAATTATGTTCAGGAGATATGGGAGCAAAGAAAATATCATCTGCAGCCTTTTGGAAGCGCACAAACTCGATAACTCGTTGCTTTTCCCGACTTACTTTCAACGCAATTTTCTGCATTTGCAAAACATCTTCATCAGCAAAATTGGTTTCAAATGAAATTGGACTATCAAAAACTTTTCGGACATAACGAAAAATCAACATATCACTTTCGGGCAATTCGGACAGCCAAACATACGTAATCATATTCAGTGTATTTGCCCGCAATTTCTTTTCCAATCCTTTCCAAACACGCTTTGAGCTTTCGTCCTGAGTAATAACCGTGTAACTTTCGTCGACAAATAACGGCTCTTGCTCCTGTATGCCAAGCAATAAATCGGGAAACGATTTTCGGTTATATGCATCAAACAACGCAGTCATCAATCCTTCCAAAGTCTTATCGTAATGGAAAACGATCATAGTGCTAAGTAAAAAGTAGAAAGTTTATAAAGTTTTTAAAGTATAAAGTAAAATACAGGATTTCAAGAAGCTATAATTTTTATATTTAGGATATTATAATACTGACATAAAATCAGTACAATTAGTCAAAAATCAATTTAAGTTGCTGGCTGTCGTCCTTTTTACCCGTTTTCTTTGCTGTGAGTATTTTTCTTACATATTCCGGCGAAGAATCGCTAACCGTACTCGATTTCAATTCGTTGCAAGTGATAAAATACTGTGCTTTTTTCATTACAATTCCCATTTTTTTGAGATCATAAGAACCTAGCTTACTGAAACGACGAGATGCAACAATCAGTTGTGCCGATTTGACACCAATGCCAGGTACACGCAAAATCATTGCATAATCGGCTTTATTAATGTCAACCGGGAAAAACTCAGGATGTCGGAGTGCCCATGACAGTTTCGGGTCGATTTCCAAATCGAGATCAGGATATTTATCGTCAACTATCTCATTTACATTAAACTCATAAAAACGTAGCAACCAATCTGCTTGATACAATCTGTTTTCCCGAACGAGCGGTGCTTGTTTTACATTCGGCAAACGGGTATCATACGAATTTACAGGAATATAACCGGAATAATAAACACGTTTCATAGTCGGACGATTGTACAATGCTGCCGAAGTGTTCAGAATTTGACGGTCTGTTTCGTTGGTTGCCCCAATAATCATTTGAGTGCTTTGTCCCGCCGGAGCGAATCGTGGTGCATAACGATATTTTTGACGTTCTTCTGTATTTTGGAGCACACCCTGTTGTATATAAAGCATCGGTTTATATACACTTTCGTGATCTTTTTCAGGAGCTAGCATTTTCAGATTTTCTTCCGTTGGAATTTCGATATTCACACTTAAACGATCGGAATAAAGTCCGGCTTCCTGAACCAAATGCTGACTGGCTCCAGGGATACTTTTCATGTGGATGTATCCGTTGAAACGATGAACTTTGCGCAGATCTTTTACCACCCGCACCATTCGCTCCATCGTATAATCAGGGCTATTCACCACTCCA
>JBBIID010000272.1:0-4839 GCA_037446675.1 Paludibacter sp. | reverse complement strand
TGCACCTTTCAATATACATTATTCGGTCGGAATCGACGGGATCTCGGTAGCTATGCTGCTGCTGACATCAATTATCGTTTTCACAGGCGTTTTTGCTTCATGGAAAATCGATCCGCTTCCAAAAGAATTTTTCCTGTGGTACAGTTTGTTATCCATCGGAGTATATGGATTCTTTATTTCGACCGATTTGTTTACCATGTTCATGTATTACGAAATTGCTCTGATACCGATGTATTTGCTTATCGGCGTTTGGGGAAGCGGACGTAAAGAATACGGTGCAATGAAGTTGACGCTGATGTTGATGGGAGGTTCTGCTTTATTGTTGGTAGGAATTTTAGGAATTTATTACGGATCGGGAGCAACCAGCATGAATATTCTGGAAATTGCTAAAATGCATATTCCTTACGATTTACAAAAATACTTCTTCCCGCTTACTTTTATGGGATTTGGGGTTCTAGGTGCTTTGTTTCCATTCCACACATGGTCGCCCGATGGACATGCCTCCGCTCCTACTGCTGTTTCGATGCTTCACGCTGGTGTATTGATGAAACTCGGAGGATATGGTGCATTCCGCGTTGCCATTTACCTTATGCCGGAAGCGGCTCACGAAATGTCATGGATATTCCTTATCCTGACAGGTATCTCGGTTGTGTATGGAGCTTTTGCAGCCATTCGTCAAACCGATTTGAAATATATCAATGCTTATTCTTCGGTTAGTCACTGTGGTTTGGTACTATTCGCCATTCTGATGTTAAACGAAACAGCATTAACAGGTGCTGTTCTTCAAATGCTTTCACACGGATTAATGACTGCTCTTTTCTTTGCCTTAATTGGTATGATTTACGGACGTACTCATACCCGCCAGATTACAGAAATGGGCGGTTTGATGAAAGTAATTCCGTTTCTTGGCGTAAGTTATGTAATTGCCGGGATGGCTTCATTAGGTTTACCTGGTTTAAGCGGGTTCGTTGCTGAGATGACCATTTTTATCGGTTCGTTCCAACATGCTGATACATTCCACCGTGTACTTACAATTATGGCAACTACTTCGATAGTGATTACGGCAGTATACATTCTTCGTGTGGTTGGTAAAATTTTATTCGGAGCTGTTCAGGATGCACATCATGAGCACTTGTCGGATGCTACATGGTACGAAAGAATTTCGGTGGTGACGCTTATTATTGCTATTTTGGCAATAGGCTCTGCCCCATTCTGGATTTCGGGAATGATACAGGAAAGTGTTACTCCTGTCATAAGTCAATTGGTAAGATAAAACCTTTCTGGCCTCCCAAAAATGGAGGAAATGAAAAATATACATATTTTAAAAGACATATAATACAAATTTAAAAACCTTTGAAAATTAGGGTTAAAAATAAAAATCAACTATATGGGTTACAGCGGTTTTTTACATATGCATGAAGAATTTTCATTACTTGCCGTAATGGTCTTTCTTCTGATTTATGACATTTTTGCCAGTGAAAAGGCTTTGAAATTTTTCCAACCAGTTGCTTTGGTATTGTTTACACTCCATACGGTTTTTAATTGCATTCCACGGGATGCTTTTGAATTGAACGGAGGAATGTACCAGTACCTGCCTATACACACAATTATTAAAAGTATTCTCAATGTAGGAACGCTAATTGTATTGTTGCAGGCACATAAATTTTTAAACGAAGACGCAAACCGTATCAAACGAGGTGAGTTTTATTTTATTACTTTCTCTACATTGTTAGGAATGTATTTCATGATTTCGGCTGGTAACTTTTTACTTTTCTTTATTGGTTTGGAAACAGCCTCGCTTCCTATGACTGCTCTAATCGCATTCAACAAATACAATCGACAGTCAGCCGAATCAGGAGCAAAATATATTCTTTCTGCCGTATTCGCATCGAGCCTTTCGCTTTTTGGTATGTCGTTGATTTATGGTTCTACAGGGACTTTGTATTTTTCTGATGTAGCCACACTTATTACCGGATCTCCACTTCAAATCATGGCATTCGTGTTCTTTGCGGTAGGACTATTCTTCAAAATTTCTCTGGTTCCATTCCACTTGTGGACACCGGACGTTTATCAAAGTGCTCAAACCAACATTACAGCTTATCTTTCAGTTATTTCCAAAGGATCGGCGGTATTTGTACTTTTTACGTTACTAATCAAAGTTTTTGCAAATTTAGTGACTTCTTGGCAACCAATTCTTTATGGATTGGCCATCGTGAGTATAACATTGGCAAATATATTTGCTATTCGCCAAAAAAATCTGAAACGTTTTCTTGCGTTCTCGTCCATCTCACAAGCAGGCTATATTCTTTTAGCAATCATTAGTGGAACAGCCACTGGAATGGCCTCTTTGGTTTATTACGTGTTGGTGTATATGTTTTCCAACTTAGCTGCTTTCGGAGTAATATCTGTAATCGAAAACCGTACCGGAAAGATTGAGATGACAGATTATAACGGCCTTTATCAAACAAATCCCAAACTGAGCTTTGTAATGATGTTGGCTTTGTTCTCGTTGGCAGGTATTCCGCCATTTGCCGGTTTTTTTAGTAAATTCTTCGTATTCTCTGCCGCTGTTGCACAAGGATATTATTTACTTGTATTTATCGCTTTGCTGAACACCATTATTTCGTTGTATTATTATTTGCTGGTAATAAAAGCCATGTTCCTGAATACAAATGAAAATCCAATTGAAAAGCTTAAAAGCGATTTTCCAGTAAAACTTAGTCTTGTAATATGTACAGCCGGAATCTTGATTATTGGGTTGGTAAGTACTTTTTACAATCAAATCGCAACATTCAGCTTTGGAATGTAAATATTAAATTTCAACGAATAAAATCCGATACGACATTTATGGTATCGGATTTTTTTGTAAATGAATATCTCTTTTTTCTAACCTTTCATCAAACTTATTGAAATCACATAAAATTTAATTGATTATTATTTATTGAAAATCGATTTTATGGGTAACAAACACGCTAAACACATAAATAAGTTTAGTTTTATCGGCATAATTATCACGTTAGGAATTGTCTACGGTGATATTGGCACCTCTCCTCTTTACGTAATGAAAGCTATAATGGGAGCGAATTCAAACTTTGATGAGAATTATATCATTGGAGCTATTTCGTGCATTATCTGGACATTGACGCTGCAAACTACCATAAAATATGTAGTAATAACGCTACGAGCTGACAACAAAGGTGAAGGTGGAATTTTGGCTCTCTATGCGTTGGTTCGTAAGTCAAAAAAGAAATACCTGTATATTTTTGCTGTAATAGGCGCATGTACTTTAATTGCCGATGGTATCATTACTCCATCAATTACAGTTGTTTCAGCCATTGAAGGATTAAAAGAATTAAAATCAGACACTCCAATAATTCCAATTAGCCTAACAATTATAACAGTACTTTTCCTGATTCAGCAATTTGGATCAAAAGACATTGGCAGGTTATTCGGACCAATCATGTTTATTTGGTTTGCAATGTTAGGAACTCTAGGACTATTACAAGTTGTTGAATACTTACCTGTTCTGAAAGCTTTTAATCCATATTATGCTGTTCACATGTTGATGGATTATCCTAACTGTTTTTTGATTCTAGGTGCAGTTTTCCTTTGCACAACTGGAGCCGAAGCATTATATTCTGATCTAGGACATTGTGGAATGAAAAATATAAGAGTTAGCTGGATTTTTGTAAAAGCAACTCTCATCATGAACTACTTGGGGCAAGGAGCTTGGGTGATATTAAATTTGAAAAATATCAGTTCAGGAACAAATCCCTTTTACTCTATCATGCCACAAGGATTCCTGATTTTTGGGGTTGTTATGGCTACCGCCGCTGCCATTATAGCCAGTCAAGCACTTATCAGTGGATCTTTTACAATCTTCAGCGAAGCGATGAGCTTGAACTTTTGGCCACGACAAAAAATAAAATATCCTACGGTTGTTAAAGGGCAGCTTTACATTCCGTTTGTAAATTGGTTCTTATATATTTTTTGTGTGATAATGGTTCTTTTTTTCCAAACATCAAGCAATATGGAAGCTGCTTATGGTTTATCAATCACCATTACAATGCTTATGACCACCATTTTGCTTGCCACTTATCTGAAAACAAAAAAAATTAAAACATTTTTTATATCATTATTTGTAGTCGTTTTCATAACTATCGAACTGTCATTTTTAACCGCCAATTTATTTAAGTTTTTTCATGGAGGTTGGGTTACATTATTGATTGCCGGTGCCATTGGAATTGTTATGGTTGTTTGGTATAATGCGCGGAAAATAAAAAACCGCTACATGCAATTTGTAAAAATAAAGCCATATTATCCAATCCTATCAGACTTAAGCAAAGATGAAACAATTCCAAAATACTCAACTAATCTTGTTTATTTAACCAAAGCTGACTACAGAACCGATATAGAATCCAAAATCATGTATTCAATTATCAACAAACAGCCTAAACGTGCCGATAATTATTGGATCCTGCACATCGACAAAGTAGATGAGCCTGCCACACTAGAGTATACTTTTGAACAATTGATTCCGAATGTGCTAAATAGAGTAAATATTCGTATAGGTTTCAGAGTTCAGCCACTTATAAGTTTGTATTTCAGGCAAATAATTGAAGAACTAGTTGAGAACAAAGAATTTAACCTTACAAGTAATTATCCTTCTCTCAAAAAGAACAATATTCCTGGAGATTTTAGTTTTATCATTATTCATAGGGTTTTCAATCAAAATCAATCATTCAAGTTAAACGAAAGAATTACTATGAATTTTTATAATGTAATTAGAAAACTTGGCATTAGCGAAGTTAAGTCACTAGGACTGGATACAAGTAATGT
>JBBIID010000271.1:4574-4845 GCA_037446675.1 Paludibacter sp. | reverse complement strand
GGGGTTTTTCTGTTCCATACGTAGTGATTGTTTGACTTTTTTTCGATGCCGCGGGATCACATCGTAAATCTCTGTAGGGGCTTAAAAACAAGAACGGCCGCCTATCCCGTGTCGTCAAACAATCACTACGTAGTTCCGAAGAGCTAAGTAATTTAGGGAAGGCAGCCGCCTATATTTAAAATATTATCTGAAGTCTGGACATAAAAAAGGCCCGACCTAATTATAGCGAGCATTATCCGTTGCTCTACGGCACTAATTATAGTGATTGTTT
>JBBIID010000271.1:0-4564 GCA_037446675.1 Paludibacter sp. | reverse complement strand
CTGCAAAACTGCGGAATATATTTCTCATTTGCAAATAAAATGAGAAATATTTTTCGCATCTGCAATATTTACGATTTTTCGCTTTACATAAATTTTGGTTTTATGTACGCTTTTCTTCTCCTTCACATGCATGAATATTTCCTCTTCAGAAATCTGTCTGATGTTGTCTTTATCTAGTCTAGTCTAATATATTAATATAAAGGTATAGACTTAGGTATACGTTTTCTGATACCTAGATTGCGAGAAATGATGTTATTTTTCCGGAAAATATTTATCCATAAGCTCGTTGAATCGAGGATCGGACTTGATGTTTTTTAAGTCTGAATCGGACACAATAAAAGGGAAAAATTTCGTGCCCTTGCAAATTTCTCCCTTTTATAACACTGATTATATAGAATTTAATTCTTGTTGATTTGAAGGATAAGTTCTCTTGTTTTAAGGATTACATCATTTGAAGCTTTTTGAATAGGTGGCAAGTCGATTTTAGACGTTTCTACAACATCTGATTCTAGATTTGTTGCAGATGCATATAAAATATAAAAAGCTTTTCTGAGAGAGTCTGTAGATTGTATTGGTACTATTGTTGAGATTGTAATAGTAGAAATAAATCGATCAATAATGTTCTCTATAGTGTTAATTTTGGAAGAAATATGCGCGATGTCTACACGTGTAGATGTTTGAAACAGACTTCCAATACTGTTTACTTCTTGTTCGATTAACCTTAAGTCGTTAATTAGCATTTCTTTTTCGAATCGTTGTTCAGAAAGTTTTTTAACAATATAATATCCAATCCATATGGTTATTCCTCCACTAACAAACAGATTTATTACATCAATTGGGACAAGATGATAATCTAAGCTCATGTTATGAAACCAAGCTTGAACATATAATAGTCTTAGAAAAAAAAAGAGAGCTAAAGCTACGATAATTAATGATATTCGTACTATTGATTTTTGAACCATATCTCTTCTTTAATATAGTTTACAACCCAATTAAATAAATTTGTATGGAAAACAATATTAGAATCCACATCCTTAGCGCCTTTAATTCTAGCAAGCTCTCCGAAAGATTGATCCAAAAATGAATACGGATATGATTTCACTCCATCTAAATAGATATGAAGCTTCTCATTCTGCTCAATTGCTTCATTATATTTTATCAGAAGAAGTGTTTCATAAAATTCTTCACCAGAGTATGGACCAAGTATTTTCCATCTGCCTCCAGGAGTGATACTAAAATCATCTGCAATTACGATTTTGAATTTTTCCATTTTATGAAATTATCTTTATTTATTGTCCATGAAAAATATGTGCCAACAAAATTTGGATTCTTTACAACAATAAATTTTTCATTAATATACTGCAAAGATACATTGTTTGTGATTAAAACAAAATCAGAAATATAACCTTTTTCAACAAGCTTTCTCATTTGAGGTAATCCATGACCTCTATTCGGTTCTTTTGTTGAAGATCCTAATCTTCCGTATAATGCATCTATAGGTATTTGTCTAGGGTCCTTAAACATGTATTTTCTTAAAAGACCCGAATTATTATAAGATTTGATAATGCCTAATCCCATATCAACAAACACATATGTCATACACTTCTTTTGAGCATTACGATATCTTAATAACCACCAATTGATTTCTTTATGTTGTATTCCGTGTTCAGTAGCATTTCCAATTAATTCAATGAGAAATTCATAAAACGGTTGGTAATATTCGTTTATGCCTATTCTCTTGAGCTCCGATACAATTTCATCTACAATTTTTGGGTCTAATATTTGATTAGACTCTGCATTAGGTATAACGTCATTTGTTATGTTTATGTTCTTGTGTAGATATTTTTTTTGTGTTCTTAAGAGATTTATTACTTCATTTGATTTAGGAGGATTAGATGATATTCTTATCTTTTTTCCATTAATTATCGATTTTTCTGCTTGGGCTAACAATACCATATATGAACCTTCTGTCATTTCCTCTACATTAGAAAAATCAAGAATAATTGTGTCACTAGGATAAGTTACAATTTTTCTAAGAGCAGGCACTACTTTGTTTAAGTAACCTAATCGCATATAAAATTTAGCCGGAAGGATTACCTTGCTTCGTTTGTGGTAATAATATATACAGACAATAAAAAATAATAACAGAAAAACAGACGTAATATAATAGTAGAAAGGTAAATCTGCCAATTTATTAATTTCTGTGCTTGGGTTTTTAAAAAACAAACTAAGTATCATTTATATTGTATTAAAATGTATTGTGTATTTTTATAAAACAATCAATATGAATACGGAAGAAAGATTTGAGATTTTTTTTACATAAAAATAAATGATGAATTCCTTTATAACGCGCCCACGGGAACAACACCCGAACCGGATTGACTACCAGTTGCGTTATGAAGGGACTCATATTAGTATTCAGTTAACAATGTTAATTGAGTTGTTTGTTGGACGGTGCTAAAATATAGATAATAATTGATAATTCAAATTGTTTTCTTGAAAAAATAAAATACAAAAGGCCCCCAACACATGGAGGCCTAGAATGTAGAAAGTTGAGCTGTTATACAAAAACAAATGCCGCTACCTTCACAGGCAACGGCATTCTACTTTACTATTATGAAAAAACCACGTGCCGGTTAGCGGATTCGAACCGCTTTTGTTTGACTGGACTAAAATCAAACAACTCCTTTCCGGCTTTTTAAACTACGGTGTTCAGCACCGTAGTTGGATATTTATTGAGTAACTTTATTCTCTTCTTCAAATCTTATAATAAACTGATTTTTCATTTCTACCATCTGTTTATTTAGTGTTGCATATCTTGATGAATTTTCTTTTTTGTCTTTGCTTTCTAATTCCATCAGTTCGGAAACTCTTTTGTCAATATTCGGATCGTTTTTTATTTGATTTCTTAAGTATTCAATCCTTGCTTTACGATCGGCCGCTGCCTTAATTTTATCTTTCAGTTCGTGAAATTCTCCAAATATTAAATTGTCTATAGTTTTATATACCCAGACTTCGAATTCAGGCGAAAGCCATGCCGCAAATTTCAGGGCAACACTTCGCTCCATCCAGGTGCCATTATGTTCACCGCCCTTTACCACTTTTATAAGTTTTCCGTTAGGAGAAAACTCATTCCCAAACGGAAGATCTTCCGTTTGGCAGAACGCATTTATGTAATTTTTCGTACCATCAACTTTTAAAAAACCGGATACTTCTTTGTTAAATACTTTAGCCATCTCGGTGGCATTCACCATTACGTTTTCGGCAGAATTAAAGTCGAAAGTGATTGGAGTTTCATTGAAATTAAATACCTTTGTACTCATAGAAATTGTTTTTTTAATGTTACTACTGGCTGGATGTGAATCCGGCCTTTATTTTTCATTTACGAAATAGATTCGGCAGTTAATGATTTTCTTAAAGCTCTTTCTATGTTTAGCTGTCGTTCAATTTCGAGGTAACGTTCAAAATCGGTTCCGGTTTTCTCGATCTTGTCTTTTATATCTGACAATTCTTTTTGAAGCGCAATAGTCCTCTCCATAGATTTCTCACGTTCAACATGCTTACCAAACAGGAGTTGCTCAATTGTAGAATATACCCATAGCTCAAATTCGGGATCTAACCATGCGGCAAATTTAAGGGCCAAAACCCGGTGCATATAAGTACCTGCTTTTTGACGGGAAATGATCAGATCCGAATTGTTAGCGATTCTTAATAAACCTGCATTTGCAGGTTTTAGGCAAGCGTCAATAAATGCAATAGTATCTTCTCTTTTCGTGAATTGGAATAAGTCCTTATTAAAAGCTGCAGCCATTTCGGTAGCGTTAATCATTATTCCATTGTCTTTACTTAGAGAAAAGGTAATCGGATTGTTGCTGAAAGAACAGATTTTTGTTCCCATGATTGTAAATGTATTTTTTTGTTACTATGTGACTAAACGAAAAAAGCAGCGAGGAGGACGGGCATGTCCTACACTCACTGCTTATGTTGTACACCGCTGTGTACTTTATCTTAAATTGCGTATGCCCACGCTGGTGTCGTTGTTGTATCGTTTACTGTGAGGGCAAATATATATACAAAAATTCCAGTAAAAAAATGGAGGATTTAGGGTAAAAATACCGGTCTATGGTAATTGAAAACAATTATTTCAAAGCTTGGATGTTTATAGATTATGATTGCTATTAAGCCAAAATAATTGAATATTTGTTTCGTATTGTTTGATGGTTAATTTAGGTTAATGTGTAGCTCTTTTAATGGATTAAAATAACCAATAATGTTATATCGTGAATAAAATCACTAAATGATAGAAAAATAGTTACCAATATGTTTGCAAATGATAGAATTATAGTTACCTTTGCGGCATGTTAAAGGAATAAATTATAAACAAATCAGAAAGGAGGACAATTTTGACGAAAACAGTCAGAGAAGTGATAGACCTTTTAAAAGAGAACGGATGGGAGCAATTACCATCCAAGCATAGGGGGAAAGGCGGTCACAAAATTTTTGCCAAGAAGGGAGCTAGAAGGCCTATCGTTGTGCCTGGAAATCTAAACGACGAATTAAGAGA
>JBBIID010000270.1:0-4862 GCA_037446675.1 Paludibacter sp. | reverse complement strand
ATTCGACAACCCTTTTTGAGTATAACTATGGTATTCGAAGTTCTTAACTTCTTGATTTTCTTTCAAGAAAGTCAGCATAACCGACTCGGCAGTTTTGTCAACATCATTATCAACCACAATCACTTTTACATCAGCAATAATTGATTTTTCAATCCGGCAATCTCTCAGGCTCAGGAGTAGCTTCCTCAGCATTTCAGGTCTTTTATATGTAGGAATTGCTATAACTACCTTATTCATATTCGTAAATTTAAGATAACAAAATCAGTTCTCCAGCACCGAGCAAATCGCATTTCGGAACTTGGCCGTAACCTCGGTGGAGTTATATTCTTCTTCGGCCATTTTTATCGCATTTTTTGCAAATTTTTCTCTTAACGCTTTATTTTCGATCATTTCTTTTATCCCGTCGGAAACCGCGTTTATATTGTTTTCGGTAATAATCTGCGCCCAATCGTATTTAGAAGCATTTTTTACGATAGCTGTTTCTTCGGGTGCAAAAACGAGAATCGGACTTCCGGTAACCATATATTCGGGCGCTTTAGTAGGCATCGAAAGTTTGATATATTTTATGGCTGTGGGCGCAAAATCGTATGGAAGAATAAGAAAATCGGATTCGGAAAACACTTTTGGCAAATCGCTGTAAGGAACAAAAGAATTGTGAACCACGCAATCGTAATTTTTAATCCAGCCCGGCACTTCCGGTGTTTGCAACGTAAATTTCACCGACATATTCAACTCTGCATTTATATTCTCTATCGCTTTGGCAATCAGCTCCAGCGATGTTTCTATTCCTAAACCTATACGGCCGGCATACAAAATGGTAGGGCTTTTCTTCAAATCATAATCTTTACGTTGATATTTTTTCCAGAAATCCAAATCAATCGTATTATGAAAAGGAACAGAATCTTTTCCATATCTCAATTTGTATTCCGAGGTCATTTCTTCGCAAATAGTCATAAAAAGCGTAGTATGTTTCAGCAAGCGTCTGAAAGCATGATCGGTTCTTTTGTCCCAATAGCTTTTAAATAAGCCTTTCGAGTTAATCATCGTTGGCCAATCATCCATCATATGAAAAATCATCGGCTTTTTTAAGTATGCTTCTATTGCCTGACAAAACAAAATTCCACTACGCGAGGCTGCCTGAGCATAAATAATGTCGGGATTATATTCGTCGAGCCAAGCTTTAAATTCGTCGGACATGCGCGTCCTGTTTATCAATTGAAAAATGCCAAAATACTCCAACACCGGATAGAAGACATTCATAATAATCGAAATACGAAGTTTCGACTTTTTGATCGTCAGGTTTTGGATCTTTTTTTCCGAAAACTGAATCAATCCCGATTTGTATTTCCGTTGCATATAGTTGAACGGAAAAGCCCAACGATGCTCTTTATAGCCCAATTGATAGTAGGTATTGCAAACATCCGTATCAATATTGTCCAACAACAAATAGCCTGAGCAAGCCACAGCAAGTTTATCTCTATCCCAACCCTTGAAAAGATTTGAAAGGGTAATTCCACCACCGGTATCGTTATTGAACGGCTGACCGATTATCAACACTTTTGGTAAATTCATAAAAACTAAAATTTAAATAAATAATCAGTAGGAAAATATCTTTACAAGCTCCTTGTCCGACGTTTCCCTTATTGTGTCCGAAAAACAAATTCCAATCGAAATCCAGAACAGCAAATAATGGAGCGAAAAAGTGGTGACATTTGCCGGATACAACAACATCATCCATAGCAAAATCCAAATAGCCGCCGCTTTCGACAATATATTTTTCGAATAAAACAGTCCTTTTATAAAAGCCGGTATCGCCATTAGTAGAACAAGTACCAAGCTGATGATTCCACCTTTAAGAATAATATTCAGATAGTCGGTTTCGATCATATTCCGATAATCGGTATTTGTTCCCAAATCAATATCCGGGCAAAAGTAGGTTCCGCTAATTCCTTTTCCTACAATCCAGTCCGTAGTGGTCATATCTTTGTAAAAAAACAATTCCACTCCAGTTCGCGTATCTTCTGTTCCACGTTCGTTCAGCAAATCAAACATTTTTGGGATTCGACTGTCTATTTTAGCTCCACCGAAGTTAAGCGCAAAAAACAGCAGGATAAAAGGTACAAGTGCGATAACGAAGTTTTTCTTTTTTGCGTAAAGATCCATGATGTACGAAAGAATCAGTGGAGTTGCACTCATGATAATAAGCGCGCGTCGTGCTCTGTAAGCTGCAAACAAAAGACTTACGATCATTACCAGATACGCAAAATATTTCACTTTTTTCTTCTGATATATTAACGTCAACAGAATAAGTCCCGTAGGCACGCTCAAAATCTTCACAAAATGTTCATAGGTGAATTTTGTGTTATTATTTTCATAATCAAGATTCATCAGATTGTCAATGAACGCAACATCGTATAAAAGAAAAATAGCACCAAGAGCCAAAATTACCAATACTATTTTTTTGTAGTAAAGCAGGTTTTTCGGAAACAAAAGAATCAACGGTGCCAAATACCTGAAAAGCCCGCTTTCGGCATCGAAAAGCATTACTTTTATATTTGCATAATCGAGAGGAAAACCGCGAACAACCACCGTTGCCTGCCATAAACAGTAAATCAGAAACATTATTTTCAGATATTCATTCTGAAACTTCCAATCCATCAACTTCACGGCGGTGTAAATAAACATCGACATGCCGATAAGTTGAAAAAACTGACAAAGAATATAATTTACCGTAGTGGTGGTCGAAAGTGCAAAAAATGCCGTATAAATTGTAAAACCCAACCAGAAAATCGTAAGATTCCGGCTTGTTTTAATTTTATAATTCGATTTTAATATGTTTTCCAAACTTTCGCTCATCCACTGCCTCTCTTTCTATTTTTCGTTGATTATTTGAAGAAACTTCTCCACGTCAAAGAAATTTTTCTCCACTTCCTGAAGAACCAAATCATCTTTATCCCACCATTTGCTTTCCAATAGTTGTTTTATTATTTCAGGTGTAAATCTGTATTTCACGATTTGAATAGGACTTCCCACCGCAATGGCATAAGGAGGAATATCTTTGCTCACCACAGCTCCGGCTCCAATTACAGCGCCGTCGCCTACGGTTACTCCATCCAAAATGGTCACATTCCAACCAATAAATACATCATTGCCAATCGTTACCGGCTTACGTTCTTCAATTTTATCTTCTTTACTGTAAGTAAATCCGGCCTGCTTCAATGTCGAGAAAAATGCCGGAGAAGTCGAAATTCCATAAAGAGGATGAATTCCCCAACCGCACGAAAGATTTGGCCCGATTGAGCAGAATTTCCCGATGGTTGTGTTCGAAATTTGAGCATTATAGCTTATATACGATCCTTTGCCCACAACAACGTTGGTCAGCGAATGATGCATATACACCTTGGTTTGCTTATCGAGTTGGCTCTTGGAAATATTACTTACCATAATATTCCAAAAAACATCGCTGGATTTCACCATCACTTTCGCCAACTCATACAAGTTGTAAAAGAAATTTCGTATGTATTTAAACACTTTCATTCTGTCCAGATTTTTGTTGCCGTACCGTTTAATATTTTTTTGGTTTGAATGGAAAATACCACACCCATGATGGCAAACAATATCGTACTTGTAATGGTAATGCCGATCAATCCGAAATGTTTTCCTAAAAGTATTGCTACCGGAATGTTAATCAAACTACTGAAAATAACAAGGTAGAGTTGCAATTTTACTTTGCCAATTCCATTAAGGAAATACACATGAATTGTTTGCCAAACAGACACGATTACATAGCTCGTCATTGCCACAGAAAGGGCAAATGGTACTGAAACGGTGTCGCCAAGCCACAATTTAAATATAAATGGAGACGCAATCAGAATTAGAATTGTGAGTCCGATCAGGCCAATCCAAAGTTTCTCGAGCGTTTTAATTGTTGTCTGTATCCAGCCAAAATCCTTGCGGGCATAAGCATCGGTAAATGCGCTCCAAAGTGGTGCTGCAATAATGTTGAAACCCATAGTAATGATCGAAAACAACTTAAAAGCAACATTGTAAGTTGTAACATCTTTCGACCCAAACAAATGGATAATGATAATATTATCGGTATTAAATAGCACCAATGCTGCAATTTGGATAATAAAAAACTTCAATCCCAACGTCATCAAATCTTTTGCATACGTGAATTTTACAAACTTGAACGAAGGTGCAAATTTTTTATATTCTCCCCTATAAAACCACAAGCTGGAAACAATAAGTACCAAAACCGGAGTAAAGCTCAACACCGTTCCGAGGTAAATTAAATTCCCGGAGGTTGTTTTTGTAAGGATAAAAATAACCAGCAACGAAAAAATGCTGCCCAACAAATCGAGAAATGAACCTTTGGCAGGTTGTTGGTTGGCTGCCAATACTGTATTTATCAACTGAAAAACAAACCTAAGGCAAAAGAACACAAAAATGATAATTGCCAAAGTGCTTAGCTCGCTGGCCATATCGGGAGTGGAATTCAGGATAGAGACCCAATTCAGAAAAGGATTTACAACGAAAAACAGCAACATCAATCCACCGACTATAATACTCAAAATGGCATAAGTGGTACTTACATAAATTCGGGCAAGTTCTTCTTTTCCTTCGGCCAAAGCCTCGGCAAAGCGGTTTCGCAGTCCGTATCCAAAACCAATATCGAAAAAGCTAAGCCAAACTACAATCGAGCTCAACGTAAGCCAAACACCATAGCGCGAAGGATTAATGTAATTAATTGTAAGAGGAACCAACACCAAACTGATTGCAATACTTACTCCCTTTATAATAAACGAAGCAACGATATTCTTTTTTGCCAGAAGGCTTCTTGGATGACCTTTTACAAAAAA
>JBBIID010000269.1:0-4876 GCA_037446675.1 Paludibacter sp. | reverse complement strand
ATTACAATGATGATGAACATGGAACGTCGTCACGGAAAAATGAAACCAGTAATCCAAAAAGCATTGGTTCGTTTGGATGGAGCGCCATTTAAATTCTTCGAAATGAACCGCGAAAGCTGGGCTGATGAAAAATCAAGCTACATTTATCCTGGTCCAATTCAGTATTACGGACCAACAGAAGTTTGCGACCAGCCAACTAAAACTTTACAGTTGGAACAAGGAAAGTAAACAGTTGTAAGTTAAATAATAGATTAACGGATTATCCCGAAAAGGGGTAATCCGTTTTTTCTTATTATTTAAAGAAAATAGTCTCGTCAATTAACTGTACAATAATACATTTATACTAAATTTGAGTTACTTAAAATTGTGCTAATAAATTGTTTAAAATAAACAATTTATCGATTGAAAATTCGTTGTATAATTCAATTAAACATCTATTTACAAATCTAAAAATTATGAATTTGCGAAAAATTTTTACACTAAACATTTTAATCGTTTTAATACAAATGTCCATAGCTCAAAATTTTGTAGGTCAAAGTGAGTCAGTTTACAAATTAAAACCGTCTGATTCAGAAGCTTTTTATTTTACTCCTGAAAATTATAATATAAAGCTGGATGGGAAAATGGATGTTTCGGACGAATTACAAAAAGCCATTAATCAGGTAAAAGCAGAACGAAATTTTGGTATACTTTTTATTCCGGAAGGAAAATACAAAATAAGCAAGACGATTTATGTGCCCGGAGCTATTCGGCTCATTGGATATGGCAAAAATCGTCCGGAAATTATTTTGGCAAAAAATAGCCCCGCTTTTCAGAGTGAAAATAAAGATTTTTCGAATTATATGATTTGGTTTACAGGAGGAATTGTTGAGGTTGGGCAGGAGCCACGAGATGCCGGAGCAGGGACTTTTTATAGCGCTGTATCGAATATCGATTTTAGGATAGAAGATGGAAATCCCAATGCTATTGCGTTAAGAACTCATTTTGCTCAGCATGGGTTCGTAAGCCATTCGGTTATTAATGCAGGAAAAGGAAAAGCCGGTTTGTTTGATGTGGGAAATGAGATGGAAGATGTTGAGTTTCGCGGCGGAGATTATGGAATTATCACCAACCGGACCTCCCCGGGTTGGCCAATGATGATGGTGGATATTTATTTTGAAGGACAACGGAAAGCCGCCATACAAACGAATGATGCCGGACTTACAATCGTCAATTCACATTTTAAAAATGTGCCGATTGTGGTAGATATGGTAAAAGATAGAGCCGACCGATTGTTTATGGAAAATTGCCTTTTCGAAAATATCCAGAAGGCCGGAATAGTTGTAAGTGTGGAAGAGAACTCAATGAACCAACTAAATTTATTGAACATTAATTGTAAAAATACGCCCACATTAGTTGAATACCTCCAAAGCGGAAAAAAAGTGCAACTTTCTTATCCGATGTACAATGTGATAGATTTTGCTTACGGCCTTATTATGGATAGTATTTCGGCGAATTCAGAGTATAAGACGATCAGTAAAATTGAACCTTTAAAAGCAATAAATCTGAAATTAATGAGAGACATTCCTGCTTTACCTGCTATGAGTTCATGGGTTAATATTAAAGATTTGGGAGCAAAAGGCGACGGAAAAACAGATGACACCAAGGTGTTTCAGGATGCAATTGCGAAATATAAAAATATTTATGTACCTCAAGGTTGGTATCATTTAACAGGGACAATAAAAATGTCGAATGGCACAAAACTGATTGGATTGCATCCGTTTGCTACTCAGTTTATAATTAACGAAAGCGAACCTGCTTTTAGTGGTTTCGGATCTCCTGTGGCACTAGTAGAATCGTCGGAAGGTGGCGACGATATTTTGAATGGAATTGGATTAAACACGGGCGCATATAATTATCGCGCAGTTGGTTGCAAATGGATGGCTGGTGAAAAATCATTAATGAACGATGTTAAATTTGTTGGTGGCCATGGAACCATGCGAAAGCCAACAGGCGAAGCTAATAACAGTTATGCGAGAAATCGTGGCGGAAAAGAAATAAGCTCTCCCGATCGACCTGTTTACGCGCGCGGACAAGATTTGGCTTGGGACAATCAATACTGGAGTTTGTGGATAACAAAAAATGGAGGTGGAACTTTTAAAGATATTTGGAGTGCAAACACTTATGCCGCGAACGGACTTTATGTGAGCAATACAACCACTCCGGGACGAATTTATGCAATGTCGCTTGAGCATCATGTCCGTAACGAAGCACGTTTTTCAAATGTTTCCAATTGGAAAATGTACGCTTTTCAGTTTGAAGAAGAAGGTTCGGAAGGAAAAGATTGCCTGATGGCAGATATTTCGGGTTGCAATAACCTGATGTTTGTAAACCAATGGATGTACAGAACTATGAGAGTTTATACACCAAAACCAATAGCGGTAAGGGTTTACAACAGCAAGAATATTGAATTTAGAAATATGCATAATTATACTCAAAAATTGCAGGTGTGTGAATTTCCCGTTTATGAAATGAATAAAAAGCTTCCGGCTTACCCGTGGGATTTTGCAAAACTAAGTATTACAGGAAATGAACCTGCAAAACACACAATTGAAAATGAAAAATGGAAGATTGAAAAATTAGAGACTGATCTTTTGTTTGGTACGGGTTTAACAACCGATAGTAGAGGAAATGTATATTTTTGCGAACACGAACGAAAAAGGATATATAAATTATCAGCAGAAGATAATTCCTTATCCTTATTGACCGACTATCCATGGAAGCCGTTTTCGCTTGCAACGGATACAAAGGACAATTTGTTGGTTATCTTCCGTTACGATCCTCAGCCGGGATATTTGATTAATGGAGAGCAAGAGAAAGTTTCCGTGTTGGCCGACGATAATCCGATGTACAGTGGCTGGGGAAATAGTGGTTGGGCAGCGTGGGGCTATTCCATCAACCTTCAGGATCCTGACGAAACTATCGCTCCTTTGAAAAGAATTCCTTCGAAAGAAATTAAAACCATTCAAAAGGCATTTTATCCATCGAGCAGATGGAGATCTGATTTCGATGAAGCAGTTGTTTATATTCCAGAGAACAGCTTTGTTGCCCCCGATGGAGTAACTATTATTCCTGAAACGTATGATTTGGGCAGATCGGTGGCATTATCAGAAGCTATTCCCGGAAAGCCATTATATGTTTCTAAAGAAATTAATAAAACAACGGTGAGACTGGATGTGGCGCAGGACGGAAAACTGTCGAACGCACAGACATTATTTCCTCGCGGAGAATATAGTACGGCTACAGATGCTGATGGCAATTTATATGTGGCGGATGGACAGATATTCGTTTATGACAAAAACTATAATGAAATAAAAAGATTGTCGCTTGAGGAACGTCCTATCAGTATCGTTATGGGAGGAAAAAATAAAGAGACTTTGTTTGTTACCACTCACGATTCATTGTACAAAATTAGAATTAAATAAAAGAAAGGCTGATTATGTTGAGCCAAACTATTTATGGCAGTACATAGATGCAAATTTATTTTGTTTGCTATATGTGTAGTGATTCTTTGACTTTTTATATTACTAATATTTCGTTTCGAATATAACAATCTTAAAAAATGAGTTATATTTGCAAATCAAAATTAATTCAACTCTCATTTTATGAAGAAACTATTTTTGACGCTGATCGTTTCGATTTCTATTTTAAGTTTGAATGCTCAGGAACAAGGAAAAATTCGTGTAGGTCTGGATGCCGGATTAGGAATTCCTAATTTAGGTGTTGGTTTCAATGGAAATCTGGATATTCGTTACAATGTTATGGATAACTTTAATGTCGGTGTAAAATTCAATCCCGGAATTTTTATTAAAGATGTTGTAGCCGATGAAGTTGATATGGAAGCAGCGGCTACATTTTCAACCATCACTTCCACTTTGGTTACTTCCGACTATTATTTCAACAATGGTTCGTCTTCGTTTGCTCCATATCTTGGTGGAGGCTTAGGATTGTTTAAAATAGTAAATGTAGGATTCTCACAAAGCGGAACAGATAATATATCTTCTGTTTCGGTGGATGTTTCCGATTTTATGTTTGAGAGTAAATTTGGTGGCTTGATTCGTGGAGGATTTGAGATCGGGCATTTCAGAATGGGACTTGAGTATTACCTGATTCCACGAACTAAGTTGATAGATATTATTACCAACACTCCTACAGGAACAACGGCCAATAGCTTTTTAAACTTTACTGTAGGCTTTTATCTCGGTGGAGGTAGATGGAAAAAATAATATTTCTGATTTAATAGTTGCCAAAGATGGATTTTCTGTACAGGAAGTCCATCTTTTTTTTAATTATTACTGTAAGAATATATTTTGCAGAACATATTGTTACTTTACTTAATTTGAATTAGCTTTGCAATACCACTGGTCGCATTATCTGTATTATTGATAAAATGAACTGTTTTCAAATCAAAATTAATTGAAAAATGCTTGTTGTAATTTCTCCTGCCAAAATACTGAATTTTAAAACACAATCGATTTCGCCTGAGTTTACCTTGCCTGAATTTCTGAATGATGCGGCAAAGTTGGTAAAAATTGTGCGACAAAAAACGGCATCGGAACTCTCAGAACTATTGGAAATTAACTCCAAACTAGCCCAACAAAATGTGGAAAGATATTTCAACTGGCACAAGTCTTTTTCGCCCGATAATGCGAAGCAAGCAGTGCTTGCTTATGATGGCGAAGTGTTTCGCGGATTGGACGCAAAAAGCTTTACCGACGCTGAATTTGAATACTTACAAAGCCATTTGCGGATTCTTTCCGGTTTATACGGGGTGTTGCGCCCACTGGATTTGATACAACCATACCGATTGGAAGTTAGTTCGAAACTTGAAACTCCA
>JBBIID010000268.1:0-4892 GCA_037446675.1 Paludibacter sp. | reverse complement strand
GTTTTGCCTCTTTATCCCACACATGTTGTTGAAATCGAGTATCTGTGAGGCGGCATCATCCAAAAATTTCTTTTTTAGTTTTGCATCCTTTTCGTACAGTGAAGCTTGAACCAAAAAAGGAATTCCCATAAACATATCATCGACCCAAGTGGTGTATTTTTCGGGAGTTTCACGTGTGTAATTGGTCATGTTTTTACTGCGAACCTGACCACTCTGCGCATAATCGAGCATTTTATCGACATAAACGCGATACAATTCTCGATTTTTGAAATCGTTTTCTTTTCGTAAACGATAAATAAGCGGAAGCGACGGAGCCAGTGTAAAATCGAGCATTTTGTAGTTGATAACCGGATTATTGGCTGACGAAATGCTTTTCAGATTTTTCACCTGATATTCTACGAAAGGAATCCCTTCCATTTGATAATCGCAAAAGTTATCAGCCCAATGATCGTATTTTTTGTCCCCGGTAATTTCCGTCAACTGTTGCATTGCCCATGCTACACCGCCGTTGTGGTAGTTCCATTGATAAGCAGTTCCCCATGGCGCAGGATCAATAACATCGCCGATAATTTCTGTTTTTGGAATAGTCCAGGTAACGCTATTATACATTTTACCAAAAATAAATTCTTTTTCAGGAGCATTTGTTTTATCAATATCAGAATCGAAAGGACCGATTACGAGCCAATTGGTGAGACGAGCAATTTTTTCGTCGACATAAGGTACCTGCTCCAGTCCAATGTTTGGGTATTGAATAGCAGCTTGCAGTACTGCATCATTTTCACTTGGTGGTTGAATCATTACACACCAATTATCTCCTCCAAAAGTCTCCGATTTTATTAATAGTTTGTTGCGTCCTTTTTTGAGATTTACATCAAATGAAAATGACATTCCGATACTTCGCTCGTTTCGTATAAAATTAAACGCTCTTTTTCCTTTTTTCTCATACACCAAAGAATTGTTACACCAAACTTTACATGCGTCGTTATGCTCAATTTCAATGTGCATTGTAACTTCTTTTTCGGAAATAAGTTCGGTATAAGCATATCCAACACCATGTTTAATTTGCCCGAATGACCGTCCAAAATCGATAAATTTCATTTTATTGAATTCATTATCATCGGACTTTAGTGTTAAACGATATTTGAACGGAGTTTCGCGAATAAGTTTATCTCCGATACGCCTTACCGTTTCGATGGGAGATTCGGCTTTAACCATGTGTAAACAAATGAAAAGCAGAAACAGAGAAGGGAAAATATGTTTGTAAAATTTCATTTCAGTAAATTCTTTATTTGGAAAAAAGGGGCTGTCAGAAAACAAATTATTCAGACAGCCTCCTTCGACAATCTTTTTTATACCTGTTTTTTTATTTGATTATAATTTTTTGCATCCAACTACCCTTCGATGTTTTTACAGCAAGCAAATAACAACCTTGCGAGAAGCCGGATAAATCAATACCCGAATTGCCTTTTATGGTTCCATTAAATGCAGTTCTTCCATCAATTCCTGTCAATTTTACAGAGTATATTTCGTCGTCCGAACCTACACGAATATTGAGGAATGAAGTTGCAGGATTCGGATAAACGTACATGCTAGGGCTATTGATATAGTCAGTGCCATTAACCTCAGGAGTGAGAGGGCCGGTGATTTCGCCAGTGCTGTTTCCGCCACCAAAGGTGAATGTCATAAAGTTGTTTGTCGATTTACACTCGTCACCTTTCGAACCGTAGTTCACATCAACATTCACTTTATAAACTCCTTTTGTATAAATCCAAAATGGAACCTCGGACGAGTTTTCGACAGTCATATCTACATATTCGCTTCCGTAAATATCTTGTTCGTAAGAATTGGAGTATGCTTCGTACACGAGTTGACCGCTGGTTGCCTCTGTCACTGTGAATTTCACCAAACAGCGAACCGGATCGCTACGACGCTTATTCTTTACAGTACCTACACCCGTGTTTCGAACTCTCACTGTAAATTTAATCGGTTGTCCTTCCGGAATGTCGGTCGGATCGATAATTGTACCAGCCCCGTTCTTCACCCAAATCCGTTCCGGTTCAAGGTCACCTTTCATAGTGAAATTTCCTTCCATACTTCTCAAAGTATAATGAAGAACTTTCGCAAATGCATTTTCTTCCGCTAATATTTCATAAGTTCCATCGGCATTTTTGCGAGCATTCACAGCGTAAGTAAAGTCCGTCCAGCCACTTCTTTTTTCTACTTCATTTCCCGGAGTTATTTGTCCCACGTATCTATTGTCGCCACTTCTTTCGTACATATTAATGGCTCCATTGGCACTCAGAAATGTAAAAATGTAATCTCCGGCATAAGTTATTGACTTCGAGCTAACTTCAACTCCCGGATCGGTGGCTGTACCTAATGCGGTTTTTGCACTGGCAGGTAAAATCAATTCCTGATCAATTGTCCAGTTCTCGGATGGAACGGTTCCAGTATTTGCAAACTTTTGGGTCATGTTTTTAAATGTAAGAACGGTTGTTCCTACTTGTCCCCATAATGCTGTGTTTGGTGTTGGATGAGAGCTTGTATAGCAAGATACCAGCATTTCATCACGTTCTGTGTCGTAAAGCACTCTGTTCACATCTTTAATGTAGGCCGGAAGACGATACGATACGGGAGCTGCATATTGCAATAATCCCGACTCGCTGATTCCTGTCAATCGCCAAACTCTGAACGACGAAAATCCTGGCTGAGTACTGCGATCTGCCATCCAGATATTTCCCGCATGGTCAGGATAAATAGAGAAGGTGCTTGCAGTTCCAAAACTTGTGATTTCATTGCTTGTTTGTTGACCATCGCCATTGGCATCAACCCAAAATCTTGATCCGTCGATTCTTACTTCGACACAAGGAATTCCGACATAACCATGTGTTTCTTTATCGAAACGGTATCCACCAAGAATTGATGAATACATGTTTGTTACAAACAGGTAATCCTTTCCACTAATTTTGCGTTTGAATACGCCGCATTTAATCGGAGTTGGAGGATTGGGTTCGGTTCGAAAATCCTGAGGATAAGTGAACGGATCGAGCGTAGTTGCTACAAAAGTATCCATTCGTTTTCCTTCTTTAGAATAATCGAGTTCAAACATTTTATCGATACAAAATACCTTATTTAATTGAGTTTGATCGAAATCGCCGGTGGAAGTAAATACAAGTCCTTCCTGTTTCCAGTTAATTGCTTTAGTACTTTCATTGTACGAATACAAAATGGCACTAGGCGATTTTACAAACATATTTGATACATAAATATTGCCAGCTTCGTCCACTCCAACACCTGTTGGTCCAGGAAAACGTAATGGTCCGGCTTCACCTTGTAAGTATTCGCCTCCACCTGCTTTGGGCGACTTGGATAAAATACCACCAGTTTCTCCAAAAGTTCCAGATAAAGAAGGGCTTGAATAAATATTGGTGTAAATCAGGATATTCAAATCCTGACCGCTGTTGGCAACGAGAATTCGTTCCTGACCACTTTCGCGAGCATCGATAGAAAATGAACGTGCATCTGAATTTGCCGGCAGATTAATGGTCGATTGAGGACGGATAGCTCCCGTGGTAAGATTAATAGCAACAATTCGTTTTAAATTCGGTTGCAACATCCATACAAAACCTCTCTTGTCGGCAGCAAGGTAGCCCACGCCTCCTTCGGTGATACGAAATCCTCCAATGGCTGTGCTGCTCATTGTTGTTTTATCGTAAATTTTCAATGAATCAGGAATTTCCAATTCTGAAATTCCCGGTACAGAAACAATCAGTTTATTGCCGGTAATAGCCAATCCGGCAAGATAACGGCTTTGCTGTGGGCAAACAAACAACATGTTGCAAAGAGGACCGTAACCCGTTGAAAAACGAGCAGCCATCCCGGTTTCCACATCGTAGCGTGCAATGAGCTGGTATTCAATTCCACTTCCTTTTGGTGGATAATTCCACAGACCGTTACTGTTTTTTGTGTCGTTTCCGGAGTTTCCGTTGAAACGCATCAACTGATACGCATAATTTTCGTCAAGTACTACGGCTTTTCCCGAATTTCTACCCCAGCTTCCAGTTCCCGATTCCTGAGGAATACTAACTATTTTACCGTCGCGCCAGATACCCACGTTGGTTCCTCCTTCGTCCCAACCGCAAATGGTAGCTACAGTTCCATCTTCGCGAACGAAAAGAGCATCCATGCTGTGTGGAACGTGAGTACGCGGTGTACCTCCATCGTTTGCAATCCAAGATGTTTGATAGTCAGTCAACGCTCCGTTATAACATTCATTCGGATAGCTGTTTTGAGCTGCAATGCCGTAAGAAGTAAATATAAGGCTCAGACAGACACCTACTTTAAGAATATTTTTCATTACAATTTAAATTTAATTTTAGTTTGTTTTGCGATGAAAGGGTTTACTCAACCAATACCTGAAAAATGTAAACCATTTCATCGCTTTTTATAATTTGCAATCTTATTTTTTTATGAATCTACTTGATTTGTTACCAACCTTTACAATGTACATTCCATTTGTCAAATTGTTAATCAATATACTATTAGAAGTTATTTTACCTTGTTTCACAATTTTTCCAATTGCATTGAGGATAGTGTATTCATCGGTTTCGGCATTGCGAATGCTAATCGATTCTGTTGCAATTCCTGGATAAACAAATAACTGAGCACTGCTAGTACCTTCTAATCCCGTAGAAATTTGATTTTCATATACTGCGCTGATTTCTACATTTTCGGCAGGCATAACGAATGTTGTAGAAGCACTTCCTGAATTTAAACCTGTCACGTTACCGTTAATAACATTCCATTCTTTGAATACTTTTCCTTCTGGAGCAGGTGCGGCATTAAGTTCAATAATATCTCCTTCCAGATTAATTCTTTCTATTGCTGCTGAA
>JBBIID010000267.1:0-4901 GCA_037446675.1 Paludibacter sp. | reverse complement strand
AACCCAAATGGTTGTGCCGTGATTGCCTGCCCGGGTGGAGGATATGGATATTTGGAGATGAATAAAGAGGGATATGCTTTTGCCCCGTGGTTCATCGAGAGAGGAATTTCTTTTGTTGTTTTGAAGTATAGTTTACCCAATGGAAATTCAGAGCTACCTCTTTCGGATGTTATGGCTGCAATTCGTATTGTGCACGAACATGCAAAAGAGTGGAATTTGAATACAAACAAAATTGGTATTTTGGGCTCTTCTGCAGGCGGACATGTAGCTTCAACATTGGCTACGCATTTCGATGATGCAACACGCCCGGATTTTCAAATCTTACTTTATCCCGTTATTTCGATGGATAAAAAGCTAACTCATTTAGGCTCCCGGAATAATTTACTAGGAAAGAAACCAACTAAAAAACAAGTGCAGAAATACAGTAATGAGTTGCAGGTAACAACACAAACACCACCTGCTTTTATTGTACTAAGTGGTAACGATAATATTGTTCATCCCGAAAATAGTATCAACTATTTTGTTGCATTGCGAAAAAATAAAATAGATGCAGAGATGCATATTTACCCAACTGGCGGTCATGGTTGGGGAATGAATCCCAATTTCAAATATTACAAAAGTTGGACAAGCGATATGGATGTTTGGCTAAAAACTTTTGTCCTGAAAACTGAATAAAAAATAATCGATAAATAGAAATGAAAATCACCATAAATAGATATATTTTATATAGCACAATTTGTATTGCGTTCGTTTTTTGTTCATTAACCTTTGCCGTGGCGAATAGCAATGTAAAGAACAATGACGTAATTGAGAAGCGGGTTGAAGATTTGTTGTCCAAAATGACTTTGGAGGAGAAAATCGGGCAGATGAACCAATTCAGCGAAGAGGCTTATACCGATTTTGAAGCAAGAATAAAAGCTGGCGAAGTTGGCTCTATTTTAAACGAAATAAATCCTGAAACGATCAACAAGTATCAACGAGCCGCTGTTGAACAAAGTCGCCTTGGAATTCCGATATTGTTTGCTCGGGATATTATTCATGGTTTTAAAACAATTTTCCCTATTTCGTTGGGTCAGGCTGCAAGTTGGAATCCCGCTTTAGTTGAAGAATGTAGTCGTATAACGGCTGTAGAGGCTACTTCAATCGGACTTCGCTGGACCTTTGCCCCGATGATTGATGTAACCAGAGAACCTAGATGGGGACGAATTGCTGAAAGCTCGGGTGAAGATCCATATCTTGGAGCCCAAATGGGAGCAGCTGTGGTAAAGGGTTTTCAGGGCAAAGATCTTTCTTCTCCTACGTCGCTGATAGCTTGTGCCAAACATTTTGCCGGGTATGGAGCAACAGAAGGAGGACGCGATTACAATACCACAGTTATTTCGCAAGAACAACTTCGTAATACTTATCTGATCCCTTTTAAAGCAGCAAGCGATGCTGGTTGTGCTACTTTTATGACAGCTTTCACCGAAATGAACGGCATTCCATCGACAGTCAATTCATTTCTTACAAAACGTGTATTACGCGACGAGTGGAAATATGATGGAATGGTGGTAAGCGATTGGAGCGCGATAACAGAGATGTTGGTACATGGGTTTAGTAAAGATACTTGTGAAGCTGCTTTAAAGGCGTTGAAGGCCGGAATTGATATGGATATGATGGGAATGGCTTACCGAACATGCCTTTATAAGAGTGTCGAATCGGGGCTAATTAGCGAATCATTAATCGATAATGCGGTTCGTAATATTCTACGCTTAAAATTCAGAGCCGGACTTTTCGAGCATCCATATGTCGATTTATCAAAACCATCTCCTTTGTATGCCGAAACACATTTGAAAAAAGCTCAGGAACTTGCAACACAAAGTTGTGTGCTTCTAAAAAACGAGAATAATACACTCCCGTTAAATGTAGAAAAACTAAAAAAAATAACTGTTATCGGACCTTTGGCAAATGCGCCTCACGACCAAATGGGAACTTGGGTTTTTGATGGTGAAAAACAGCATACGGTTACACCACTGCAAACAATGAAGGACCAATATGGTGATAAAATAAATTATATTAACACATTGACTTATAGTCGAGATAAAAATACGCAAGGTTTCAAAAATGCTGTTTCGCAGGCAAAAAAAAGTGATGTGATATTATTTTTTGGAGGAGAGGAATCAATTTTGTCGGGAGAGGCCAGATGTAGAGCTGATATAAGTCTTCCAGGAGTGCAAAGCGAATTACTTGCTGAGCTTAAAAAAGCAGGCAAACCGATTGTGATGATTGTTATGGCAGGTCGCCCGGTAGAGCTGTACAAAGAATTGAATCAAGTGGATGCGCTATTGTATGCTTGGCATCCAGGAACCATGGGTGGTCCGGCTATAGTGGATTTGTTGTTCGGACAAGCGGTGCCAAGCGGGAAATTGCCATTGTCTTTCCCAAAGCTGGTAGGTCAGATTCCAATTTATTATAATCATAAAAACACCGGCCGTCCGGCTGTGGGTGATCTTGAGGATATTGATGAAATTCCTGCCGAAGCTCCTCAAATGTCTCTGGGAAATAGAAGTTACTATCTCGATGCCGGTGATAAACCTCTTTTCCCATTTGGTTTCGGACTTTCTTATACAACATTCAAATACGATAATTTAATCCTTTCGAAGAATACGATTGGTAAATCTGATTCTTTGTTCGTGACCTGTACTGTAACAAATACAGGAAAGGTTGCCGGAGACGAAGTGGTGCAACTGTATATTCGTGATTTAGTTGCGTCGGTTACTCGTCCAGTAAGAGAACTAAAAGATTTTAGCAAGATACATTTGAGTCCAGGTGAGTCAAAACAAGTAAGTTTTACATTGTCGCCGGATAAATTATCGTTTTGGAATAACAATAACGAATTTTTACTCGAGTCTGGGCAATTTAAAGTTTGGATAGCACCGGATAGCGCTCACGGACTGGAAGGCGATTTCAGCGTAGAATAATCAATACTAATAAATTTAAAAATTCAGGGGTTCATTTATTCGCACTAAAAAGGCGAATAAAATTGAACTCCAAACCCTTTACGTGCTTTTTTTTATTAATTGACTTTTAAATATCGACTGTTTATGTTAGTACCATTTAAAGAAATATTGAACGATGCATATAAAAATAAATATGCTGTAGGTGCATTTAACTGCTTAAGTCTGGAAAATTTTATGGGAATAATTCAAGCGGCTGAAGAATTGCATTCCCCTGTTATTTTGCAATTAGCCGAAGTGCAATTTCCTTATGCTCCAATGGAGTTGTTGGCTCCAGCTTTTTTAGAAACGGCACGTAATGCAAAAGTTCCAGTTGCAGTTCATCTCGATCATGGTCAAAGTTTCGAAACCTGTGCAAAAGCTTTGCGTCTCGGATTTAATTCTGTTATGATCGATGGCTCTTATTTGCCACTGGAAGATAATATCTCTGTTACCAAAGAAGTAGTGAAAATGGCGAAAGCTTTTTCGGCCGATGTAGAAGCTGAACTAGGAAAAGTGGGCGACACTGGCGAGGGGGAAGGTGAAGGAACTGGAGCTGCCAGCACAGCCGATGTCTTTACCGATGTGGCAGAGTCGGCTTATTTTGTCGAACAAACCAATATCGATGCCTTAGCAATTGCAATCGGCAATTTACACGGAAAATATGTGGCCACACCAGAGCTAAATATTCGTAGACTTTTGGAAATTAAAGAAAGAAACAATCTGCCTTTAGTGCTTCATGGTGGTTCGGGAACAAGTGTCGACGATTTTAAAAGTTGTATTAAGAATGGAGTTTCGAAAATAAACGTTGCCACTGCTTTGCAAATTGCTGTTACTTCAGAAATTGAGCAATATCTGGCTTCTGCATCAAAGCCGGGTTATATCGAAATGAAATATAAGATAGTTGAAGCAACCAAAAAAGCTGCGATGGAGCATATGCTTTTGTTCGAAAGCAACAACCGCTTCTGATTCGAAACTTCCAAAATCTATATGTTATGAGAAAAGGAATAATATCGGTTGGAAACTGGCTGGTCGACAGGCTAAAGTTTGTTCAAAAATATCCGGCAGAAGGAAATCTGACAATAATTGAAAAAGAAGCCGTTTGTTTGGGAGGCTGTTCTCACAATGTGTTGGTGGATTTGGCGGCTTTAAAAAGCGGATTGCCTTTGTTTGCCGGCGGTTGTATTGGCGATGATTCGAACGGAGATTATGTGATGAGTGAAATTAAAAAAAATGACATTGATGCTCGTTTTATGTGCCGTGTGAATGAAGCACCTACATCGTACACTGATGTTATGATTTCAACAACTGATGCTTCCCGCACTTTTTTTCACAACAAAGGTGCCAATGCCTGTTTGGATTTTGAACATTTTAAAGACATCGATGTCTCAGCAAAAATTTTTCATTTAGGATATTTGCTTTTGTTGGATAAGTTGGATGCCGCAGACGATGAATATGGTATCAGAGCTGCGAAAGTGTTGCAGCATTTGCAGCAAAAAGGATACCTCACATCTGTCGACATGGTTTCGGAAGAGAGTGATCGATTTCGCGATATTGTAATACCGTGCCTGTCTTTTGTCGATTATTTAATAGTTAATGAAATTGAAGCCGGAAAGTGTAGCGGGATGCTCATGAGGGATGCTGATGGATCAATATTATTGGAAAATGTAGAAGCTGCAATGCGTTTTTTACTAAATGCAGGAGTACGTAAAGTGTGTGTGGTGCATTTCCCCGAAGGAGGTTGTGCGCTTGAAAATAATGGCGAATTTCATTTCGAACCTTCAGATAGGCTTGATGCGAGTAAAATAGTTTCTACAGTAGGTGCAGGAGATGCATTTTGTGCAGGAATGCTATATATGTTACACCAAGAAGTGAATCTTAAAGATGCTTTGATTTTTGCCAATACATCAGCAAGTTTTAATTTAT
>JBBIID010000266.1:3366-4922 GCA_037446675.1 Paludibacter sp. | reverse complement strand
GGATGTAAAGGATGAAAACTCAAATCTGGCAGCACAAGGTTGCGTAACACTTGGTGGAGGTTGGATTGATACTGAATTTGATAATTTAAAAATAGAAACACTGGAAGCTGACGCATTGAAAAATCTTCCGCTGAGAGTTTATGAGAACAAAACATCCAGCAGTGAAAAAGAAAAAAATCGTCAACTGCAACGCTCCAGATATCATTCAAGAAAAGTAGAGTCGTTGAATGCTTCCCGCACTGAAATAGCTCTCGATGGAAATTGGCTCTTTTTGCCCGATTATGAAGAAACGGGAAAATCAGCTGCCAACCCTTCCGAGAGTGATCAAAAATGGCATGTAATGAACGTTCCCGATTTTTGGAATCCGATACGCATATGGCTACATGGAGAAACGATGACAAATCAACATTTGCCTAAAGGTGTTTCTGATACGTATTTCCAAAAAGAAAGTGAGCGTTGCGAATCATATACCTTCGATTATAGAAAAACAAAAGCAGCATGGTATCGGCAGTGGATTGAGCTTCCGGCTGGGATTGAAATGAAAACGTCTGAATTGGTCTTCGATGCTGTATCAAAGATGGCCGACGTATATGTAAACGGAGTTCTGGTTTCGAAACATATTGGCATGTTTGGTGAAATTCGAGCTGACGTGTCAAAATATTTGAAGCCCGGGCGCAATTTGATTGCTGTTTATGTAACGAAGGATTATAAAAATGCAAGTAATAGCGACGATGCTCAGCCCGATTTTTATTCTATTGCCCGCATTGGAGAGGCATCTTCCGATCGGAAAGTGCAGGATAAAGTTTCTTCGGTGACGGTAAATAGTAATTTGTTGAAAAACATTGCTCATGGTTTTTATGGCGACGATCCTGCCGGAATTTGGCAACCAGTAAAACTTGTCGTTAGTAATCCGGTACGTGTTGAAGATGTGTTTATTCATCCTGCTTTGGATGGAGCTACATTTGATGTTATAATAAAGAACCATTCTGCTAAAAAAATCAGATTTAATTTGGCAACCGACATAGTGGATAACGAAACAACTAATTTGTTTTACACCGGTAATTCGCTTAAAAATATAGATCTGAAAGCCGGTGAAGAAAAAACACTGACATATTCGATTAAAAATCTGAAACCACGTTTGTGGACACCTCAACAACCTAATTTGTACGATTTTAAATTTAAAATCGTTGGTAAAAAAGAAAAAGTGGAAGATATTCTTTCGGTTCGTTCCGGATTCCGCACTTTTGAATGCAAGAGCGGTTTGTTCTATCTTAATGGCAAATCATATTGGCTGAGAGGCGGTAATCACACGCCTTTCGCATTGGCTCCCAACGATAGCACATTAGCAAATACCTTTTACCAGTTGATGAAATTGGGAAATATGGATATAACCCGCACACATACTACCCCTTACAATGAACTATGGATTGATGCCGCCGACAAAAATGGAATTGGAATAAGCCATGAGGGAACATGGCCTTGGCTCATGATTCATGATCGAATGCCCGAAATGTCGTTGATTGAAATGTGGGCTAACGAATATTTATCCTTATTGA
>JBBIID010000266.1:1083-3317 GCA_037446675.1 Paludibacter sp. | reverse complement strand
ATAAACAATGAAATGAAGTTTTACGACAACGAACCAGATATGGAAAAACGTAAAATGAAAATGAAAATTATTTCGGATGTTGTAAAGAAAATGCGTTTGATAGATCCTACGCGCCCCATTTGTTTCGATTCAAATTATCGTCGCCGAGAAGATGTTTTTGGTAAAGATTTCTTCAAGGATATTGACGATGGTGACATTGATGATGTACATGCATATTTTAACTGGTACGATCATACTCTGTTCAAACAGTTTAACGGAGAATTTCAACGAGCGTATAAAAATGATTCTCGCCCGTTAATTAGTCAGGAAATGTCGACGGGTTATCCTAATAACGAAACAGGACATCCGACACGCTCTTATATGATTATGCATCAAAACCCGGAGTCACTTATCGGTTACGAATCGTATGATTTTGCTAATCCTGAATCATTTTTAAAAACACATGCTTTCATTACCGGCGAATTAGCTGAGGCGCTTCGCCGATCGAACGAAAAAGCTTCCGGTTTTATTCATTTTGCACTGCTCACTTGGTTTAGGCAGGTTTATGATGCTAGAAATATTGAACCTTATCCAACTTATTATGCTATACAACGGGCGTTTCAACCGGTTTTAGTTAGTGCGGAATTGTGGGGACGACATTTCTTTGCCGGCGAAGTGCTCCCAGCTCGCATTTGCATTGCCAACGATTTAGAAAATGGACGGAAGTTGAAACAAGGGATGCTTTTTTGGTCACTTCAAACAGAATCGGGGGATGTTTTGAAAAAAGGAACATGCAATATCCCGGAAGTTGAGCATTATCAACGTTTCTGGACAACACCCGAAATTGTTATTCCGGAGAATTTGCCTGCATCCAAAACGAAAGCAAAGCTCAAACTGGTACTGACCGAAGAAGGGAAACAGGTTTCGGCAAACGAGTATGATGTGTTGTTAGCTCAAAAAAAATGGGTGCAAACTAATATCGAAAAAAATATTGTCCTGATTGATGGAAATGGAATCAATAAAGCTTTCGATTTTGTTGGAGCAAAATACAAAACGGCAAAGAATATTGAAATAGCATTAAATGCAAAGCCAGATTTACTTGTTATTTCAGCTTCGAAAGAAGATGAGAATCAGATTCAGAAACTTAGTGATTACATTTCAAAAGGAGGAAAAGTAATGATTTTAAACAGCGAAGAAACTGCAAAAAAACTTTTCCCTGAATATATTAAGGACTGGTTCAAGCCAACTGAAGGCGATATAGTAAGCATGGAAGTGCCGGAGTCTCCATTGTTTGATGGTATCGGAACATTAGAGTTGCGCTATTTCAACAACAATATTCGCGAAGTCCCCATGGTGTGTCAGAATGCTTATCGTATAAACCGTAATCCGAATGTTGAAGAATTGGCAAGTCACATTAAAATTCACGGTTACATCGATGGTGACATGCAACAACGAAGTGAAAAAATGAATAGTATAAAAGGATTCACGTTGCTGAAGATTACACAAGACAAAGGGAAAGTCCTTATTTCTTCCATGTCGCATGAAAAAACGATCACTGATCCTATTGCTGCTAAATTATTAACAAATATGCTAAATGAATTATCGAAATGAAAAAAAGTCTAAGTTTCTTGCTGATTTTTTGTTGTGTTTTTTCAACAAATGCTTTTGCCATTAAAAAATACAATTCTTACAAAGGCCTTGTTATGGCTGGTTATCAAGGTTGGTTCAATGCTCCGGACGATGGAGCTGGTCGGGGCTGGTATCATTATCGGGGTAAGAATGGATTCAAACCGGGTTCTGCAAGTGTTGATTTTTTTGCAGATGTCAGTGACTATCCCAAAACATATAAGACAGAATTTGTACACAAAGACGGAACGCCCGCATATACTTTTAGCTCTCACGATTTGTCGACAGTAGATGTTCATTTTTCGTGGATGAAGCAATATGGATTGGATGGTGTTTTTATGCAACGATTTGTAAATGAAGTGAAGAATCAGAGCGGAAAAGCCCATTTTAATCATGTATTGCAATCGGCCATTACTTCGGCCACAAAGTATGAACGGGCAATCAGTATTATGTACGATTTAAGCGGAATAAAACCAGGAGATGAACAGGTTTTGCTCAAAGATATCGACGAATTAGATCAAATTTATCAGTTTAAAAAAAGGAAAAATGCGCCAACATATCTTTTTCATAATAAAAAACCGTTGGTCGCTGTGTGGGGAGTTGGTTTCAACGATAAGCGGGCATACGGG
>JBBIID010000266.1:0-1059 GCA_037446675.1 Paludibacter sp. | reverse complement strand
AAAACTGAAAGAAAAAGGCTATTCTGTTTTACTTGGTGTACCTACATATTGGAGAGAAATGAGAACAGATACTCAAAAAGATGAAAGATTTCATGCTCTGATTAAAAAGTGTGACATTATTATGCCTTGGTTTGTGGGTCGTTATAAGGAAGATAGTTACGACAAGTTCAAGACTTTAATTAAAAGCGATTTGGAGTGGTGCGCTGAAAATAAAATAGATTATGCACCATTATGCTTTCCAGGATTTTCGTGGGAAAACATGAAGGGACAAGAGTCTTCGCGTGCGTATATCGATAGAAATGAAGGGCGCTTTCTATGGAAACAATTTTCTGCTGCAATTGGCTATGGCAAAAATGCTTTATGTTGCAATGTTTGACGAGATAGATGAAGGAACAGCTATATTCAAGTGTTTGCGCAAAAGCGAAGTTCCACTGAATGGCTCCGGGCGATTTCAGGGAATTGAAGACAATCTCCCTTCTGATCATTACTTGTGGCTGACAGGGCAAGCATCGAAAATGCTAAAAAGGAAGATCCCATTTACCGATCAACTGCCTGAACGTTCTTTATAAGTTATATTCCTTCTACTTAAAAGCTTCTAATAATCATTTGCAAATGATTATTAGAAGCTTTTAATGTTTATAGTTATATTTTCCACAAATATCGTTTAATAGAGCGAAAAGGAAATGTTGCGAGACTATTCTTGATGCTGCTGGAGAACAATAAAAGTTCTGATGATACCCGGTTATTTTGTGAGTTAGTTGCTGTTTTTTGTAGCTTATTGAATTTATTCATTCAATAACTATACGTTAAGCAAAAAAGAGAGTGTTCAAGGAACACTCTCTTTCGTTTTGTTAGCTGCACAATACTATTTAATAATATCGAATATGAAATAATCTCGCCGATAATTAGTAGTTTTTGATGTCTATTTTGGTTGTATTACTGGTCCCATCTTCGAAAATGGTTTTCTTAATCACAAGACCTTTAGGATCAGTGTGTATTTTCTTTCCTGTAAAATCATAAAATTCTACTGATCGGATTGCTTTGTCATTGCTAATCGGT
>JBBIID010000265.1:0-4924 GCA_037446675.1 Paludibacter sp. | reverse complement strand
TGGCGAGGCAAGAAACAACACCAAGTCAGCCACATCACCTGCATCTCCCTCACGACGCAAAGGATAAATTCCTTTCATACGCTCACGATTTTCAGGTGTATTAAAACGGTCATGGAATGAGGTTGCAATGGTTCCCGGCGCTAAAGCATTTACACGAATGCCCTTAGGGCCTAATTCTTTTGCCATCGAACGGGTAAAAGTCATTACCGCTCCCTTCGCTGTAGCATACATTGAAGCTCCTGGACCTCCTCCATCACGCGCAGCTAGTGACGAAAAGTTTACTATGGCAGAACCTGAAGGCATATATGGCACTGCTTCACGGGTACACAACCAACAACTCTTCATATTTACATCCATAAGAAAGTGATACCATTCTTCATTTTGCTCCGTAATGGTTTTGCGACCGACAATCCCTCCAACAACATTCACGAGCACACCCACTTCATTTCCAAACGATTTGACAGTTTCATCAAAAAGTCTTTTCACATCAATTGCTTTTGTCATGTCACCTTGTACAATAATTCCTTCAGCACCTAAATCCTGCACCATTTTCAGAGTAACTTCTGCATCTTCAGGATTATCAAAATAATTTATCACTACTTTTGCACCTTCAGACGCTAATTTTACTGAAATTGCACGTCCTAAATCGCGTGCACCACCGGTTACAACGGCAACTTTGTTTTTGAGTTTCATAATTTTAGTTTTCCGCTTCCAAAATCATCAAAAAAAGAATGAATTTTGAGAGCTATTTTAAATTGTTCTATTTCCCTTTATTAATTATACTTCTATTTAATTTGCTCAATTTTCCCGACAGTAATATAAACAGCCGCAATAGACATCGGAACCAAAGCTGCCAACAAACCAAATAACAATGGCCAACTCGAAATTTGACCGGCAAACAAAATAGCCAGAATTGTTCCCAATACAGCCGAAGCTCCTCCTAGTCCAGCCAACGATCCAACGGACTTTCCACAATGCAAATCGCTAGGCAATGTTTGAATATTTACAATGGTGAATTGAAATCCTCCCAGAACAAACGCCATCAAAATAACTGCAACCACAGCATTAGGAACAAGAACAGAGGCAATAATCGATGGAACCATAATCAATCCACCTAGAACAATAGCCGTTTTGCGCGCCTTATCCACTGTTGAACCTTTTTTAATTAGGTAACCAGAGAACCAACCTCCTGACAATCCACCAATCATGGCACCTACATAAGGAATCCATGCTGAAAATGCTAACTCTTTTATATTTAATTTGAACTCTTCAACAAGATACATCGGGAGGAATGTTACAAACATCCACCATATCGGATCGAGAAAAAAACGTCCTAGTATAACTGAATAATTTTTTTTATTTGAAAGTAATTGTCCCCAACTTTTAGCCTGAACATTTTTTACTTTTGATTCCGGCTGATTCGTCAAAATATATTCTCTTTCTTCTTCCGTAATCCATTTATGCTCTTTCGGTCCTTTTTTATTAATGATGAGCCATGGAATCAACCACATCAATCCCATAACACCCACTACAACAAACGTAAGTTTCCAACCCAAAGACAAATAAAGCATCAGGATAACTATCGGAGCGAGAATAGAACCAATAGACGCAGCCGCCCCAAAAAGTCCTTGTGCAAAAGCACGCTCATTTTGAGGAAACCATTCCGCGTTACTTTTAGTCGCACCCGGCCATGGACCGGCCTCTCCCAGCCCCAGCATCATTCTGAACGAAGTCAAAGAAAGTTTACCCTTTGCCAACGATGTAAGCGCATCCGCAGTACCCCAAATTAATACAGAAGCAACGAATCCCCGACGAGTTCCAATTTTGTCGTAAAGTTTTCCTGAGAAAAGCTGACTAAAACCATAAGCAATCATAAAGAATATCGTGATATTTCCCAACATATCCTTAGCTTGCTTAGAAGAAACCTCAGCAGGTGCATTACGATCGACAATTCCTAAATCGTAAGCAATACCTTGTCGATTCACAACAATTTCTCCACCATTCTTAAATGACACATTTTCTGCATTCTGAGTCAATTCCTCTCCTTTTCGGGAAACCAGCAGATAAGCATTTTGCGATTCGATAAATTGCGCCTGATTTTCATTTGAATTCTTGTCAATTTCATCGACCAACTTATATTCCACATTGGCGACCCACATGTAATTCAGCGTTCCACGATCCAGATAATTGATAATGGTTATAAGCATTATCAACCCAATAATCCACCAACGCAATCCTTTTATTTTCATATCCTGACTATTAGTTATTTAAGAAAATCAAGACGCATAGGACTAAACGTATCGATCAGAATACCAGATTCAAGACATACGGCTCCATGCAAAACATCTGGTTCAACATAAAATCCGTCCCCAGCTTTTAATATTTCGGTTTTACCATTGATCGTCACCTCAAAAACACCACTAACCACGTACGTTGATTGAGAATGAAAATGCTCATGCGCATAACCAACATCACCTTTATTAAATCTAACTTCCAGTAACATTAACTGTCCATCATAACCCAATATTTTTCTCTTCATTCCGCCTGCCACTTCTTCAGAAAGTATATCAGCGCCTTTTAAAAAATTCTCACTTCTAGTTGTCATATTTCTGTATTTTAATATTCTGTAAAATAATAATTTCCTTTAAACGAAACCATTTTCCCATCTAATTCTATATTACGGTCTTTTTTCGTATCAAAATCTTTATTTAACGTAACGAATAAATAGCTTTTACTATTTTTAGTTGTAAAATAAACCGCCGTATACTCATCGTTATCTTTCAGCAATTCTATATTTGCAACATTAGAAACGAAGTCGGAGGTAACTTCTCTTGTCAAATCGTACAATCCATGTGGCTCTATTATGCTTACAAATGTGTGATTAGCTACAGATGGCTGACGAACCAAGTAGCCCGGATCGTTTCTAAGATTAAAATCAGGATCATTAGCTCCAATCCGAATAAGTTTCAATTCTGTGTTTTCATTTGCCAGCGTAGAAATACTGTAAAAGCGAGTCCCATTAACAAAGGTGAAACAGGCAACAGGTTTATCTGTTTTTCCCTCAGCATCTAACCAAAGATGCTGATACCCGTTTTTCGCTCCCAGAGGCTTCAACTCATTTACAAACTTGGAGTATTTAAAATTAGTTGAAACCAATTGCCCTTCATAATAAAAAGGCAAATCCAATTGATGAGGTGAATCTGAATTTGTTTTGAATACATCGATAATCAAAGGGAACTCAGTTGACTTTGTTGTAACTACAGCAGTAGTACGCTTCATCGACACACCTTTATAAGCGTTGTTTTCCTGAGCAGAAATAACCTGAACATCTGGATTTATAAAATCACTATATTGAATATCCGAGTGATGTGCAGATGACAATTTGTAATCACCATTAAAATTGCTTGTTTCATCCACTGTGACAGTATTGTGAGCTATAGTCAGAGCCGAGAAAGTATGGTTCTCCTTTGTATAGCCCCCACCCGATTTTGGTTCAATATTTAAAAAACGGGAAGCACCATAATCCGTCAATATCTTGTTCCCGTTATCATAGAGGCAAATAGAAAGCTTATCATAATGACCATGCGACAATCCGTGAGATGTTGCTTTTAAAATCAGACACATTCCTTTTGCATCATCACCCTTTCGTATTATTCCTACACCGCCATCTTTTCCATCCTGACCATCTTTCAATAGTAAAGATTTGAATTCAAACGCCAGAATATTTTTATTTTTTGCAATAGCTTTTGCGGGAGCCAATCCTTCACCCGAAACAACAAATGCATTCTGCCTACGAGCTATATCTAAATATTGCTTATTTTCCGGATTATTTTTATACGCAATATCAACAGCATAAACAATTTCCTGAGTTTGATATGTTTTCTTCAAAGCATCGTTCAAAAAAAACATTTCACCATCGTAAGCACACTGAATCAGAGTATTTACGGCTTTCAACAAAATGCCATCTCGGTATGAAAATATTTTTAATTCCGGCTGCTGATTTTCTATAACCTGTGCAAAAGTCATAAAAGGCCAAATTGCATAACGTTGGTAATACGGTCCTTCCGTAAAATATCCATCGGGAGAGAACAAAACATCTAGTTGACGAACAAAACCACTTTTTCCATCCTTATTTGAACCATATAAAGCTTTCTCAGCCAGATCTTTATCACCCATTGCATAACCAATCATTCCCACAGCAGCTGTAGCCCATGTGCCGTGATTGTGCATCTTATTAAAAACAGCATAATTTGCCGGATTTCCATTAGAAATAAATTCAGCCATAGGATAAAAAAGATTCTTTTCTATATATACCCTATCAGCTTCATTTATAAAATTATACACACAATCATATGCATTGGCTGTATGCACCAACCATACCGACTCGTTCAGTGTTTGCCAAAAAAGTTTTCCCGGCACTTCTGATTTCACCAATGGATGGATGCCAATTATAGGATAAAGATCTGCATATTTCATTAGCATATCATGCACAAACTGCGCATATTTTTTATTGCCTGTAAGCTGAAACATGATTCCGGCAGCATTCATTTGGTAATAATTATTCTTATGCTTTTCGTGAGTATACCCACCACCTCCATCTTTTGGAATAGGAACTACTATTTGAGAAACAATCGCTTCATCTGCGATTTTCCTCAACTCGTCTACACTTCTATCAAAATTTGGATATTTTCCCAAGGATGCTTTTATTTCTTTCACACCTTTTGGCGTAAGGAACAATCCCGGATGTTGACTCGCATTTACAGCCACAAAAGGAAGTGCTATTATAATAAGTAGTTTTATAAAGGTCGATCTCATTTAAATTCAATACTTATTTTTCTGATTTATAATTACAAATCAATTCATAAAATTCTATACTCCTATATATTGGTATACCAATTTATAACACACAAATGTACAGCTTTAA
>JBBIID010000264.1:0-4943 GCA_037446675.1 Paludibacter sp. | reverse complement strand
CACTGTTACTACGTGAACCCCATTTCTGGTTAATGCGTTGAGGAAAACCGGTAAGGTAGCCACAAGCGTTTTTCCTTCACCTGTCGCCATTTCGGAAATTTTTCCTTTATGAAGTACCACACCACCAATTAACTGCACATCGTAATGCACCATTTCCCATTTGATGAGGTTTCCTCCGGCAGTCCATTGGTTTTTATAATGTGCTTTATCCCCTTCGATAGTTACAAAATCGTATTTTGCAGCCAAATCACGGTCGAAGTCATTTGCGTTAACTATGATTTCTGGATTTTCGCTTAAGCGACGTGCCGTATCTTTCATAATAGAGAAAGCTTCTGGAAGCACTTCTTCCAATGCTTTTTCGTATTTTTCGATAATTTCTTTTTCCAGTTTATCAATCTCGGTATACGATTTTTCGCGGAGGTCAATTTCTATTTCCTCGATTCCGGCTTTCAGTTCCGCAATTCGTTGTTTTTCCTGAGCTACATATTCCTGAATACGCGATTTAAGCGTTTCAGTACGAGCGCGGAGTTCGTCGTTGGAGAGTTTTTTGATTTCTTCGTAAGCTACTTTGATTTTTTCTACGAATGGAGTAATCTCTTTAAGGTCTCTTTGGGCTTTGTTCCCCAGTACTTTTTTTAGAAAATCATTAAATCCCATATGTGTTTTAATATTTATTTTTGCTTCGTGTGTTTTCTTGACTGTTTTTTCTGCCATTTATGGAAAAAGACTGACAAAGATACTATTTTTTGGTTGTATAAATGGATAATTACTAAATAATATTGCGTTACAGATTTTATCAAATTTGAATCCAAATAGTAGTTTGATTGAATTAATTACGATATTGTCAGGTCAGATAATTAAAAATATATTTCTTTGTTTGTTTTGTCTGTAATTCTGTTTCGATAATTATGTATCTTTGCATAGATAAAAACTATATGTGATGACTTTACAACAATTAGAATATATTTTGGCGTTGGAAAAAACACGCCATTTTGTTAGAGCTGCCGAGCTTTGTGGCGTTACCCAGCCAACACTTAGTGCAATGATTCAAAAACTGGAAGATGAATTGGATTGCAAGATATTCGACCGCTCGAGGCAACCTATAGAAACAACCGAAATTGGGAAACAAATCATAAAACAGGCTCAGGAGGTTATTTTTCAGGCTAACCAATTGAAGGAAAATGTGCATTCGAATAAGAAATCGATATCGGGTTCGTTGAGTTTGGCTGTGATTCCAACGATAGCACCTTATTTGTTGCCAAAATTTATAGCTTCTTTCAGAGAATTGTATCCCGATTTAAATTTGAAAATAAACGAGCTTCACACGGGTACAATAATTGAGAAGTTAAGAGTTGCTGAAATTGATATTGCTATTCTGTCCACCCCGCTCGATGATTCTAAAATTCTGGAAGTTCCACTTTATTACGAAAAATTTGCGGCTTATATTTCGCCAACGGATTCGATTTACAACCGCACCGAACTTTCAGCTTCGGATATGCCGCTGGATCGACTTTGGGTATTGGAAGAAGGACATTGTTTGCGAAATCAGGTATTCAATTTTTGTAATGAAGAAATCAAGCATTCTTCCATTTATGAGGCCGGAAGTATTGATACTTTGGTGAAAATTGTGGATATGAATGGCGGTTATACGATAATTCCCGAATTGCATATCGATTTGTTAACCGAAGAACAAAAGCAAAATCTCCGGGCAATTGTAAATCCAGAAGCAACACGCGAAATTTCAATTGTTATTCGTCACGATTTCGTTAGGGAAGGAGTGCTTAATGCTGTTGCGGAATGCATAAAGCAAATTATTCCGGCTCATATGTTGGATGCCCGGCTTAAAAAGTTTGCGATAAAACTTTAAATTTAAAAGGTAGAGAAAGATATTAATTACTTTGCTTAAACCGTTGAATAAGGTTGTAAACTTTATAAATGCCCAATTCGCCCGATTTACTTAAATCGCTCAATCCTTTTGCATCTTCACCGATAAACAAATAAGTGAGGCCACGATTGAAATATGCTTCGGCAAAATCGGGATCGATTTCGATTGCTTTGGAATAGTTCAAAATTGCTGTTCTAAAATCTTTTTGCGTACAAAGAATATTGGCTTTGTTGTAATAAGCAAAAGTGAAATCGGGGTTGAGAGTAATGACTTTATTATATTCTTTTAAAATAGTGTCGTAAGTGAACGAATATAAACTGATTCGACTTTCGTTTAAATTATTATTCAATATATTATTTTCGGTAGCATTTAATTGTGACTTTTCAGTTTTATTGCTGTCCAACAATTTTGTTTGAATATCTGCCTTCGCGAAGATGGCAAGTACATGATTTGAATCTAAATCTAAAACTTTATTTAAATCCGTTAACGCTTCAGTGTAATTTTTCACGGCACAGTATTCAAGTGCTCTACAAAAATACAAATTTGGATTGTTATTGTACTTCGAAATTGAATCTGTGGTTCTATCAATTGCGCTTAAATATAAATTTTTGAGTTCATCTGTTGAAGGTAGCTCTAGGTTAGCAACGCTAAGCGTGATGGGAACAATTTTAAACTTATTAAATTCATCAATTTGACGAAGATATAAATTTGTTCTTCGGAGCTCATACTTAAAAGGAATAAAACTGAGTGCGAAATCAGGCTCATTAGTTAGATTTGCAAAATTATCTTGAACTTGACCTTTATATGCTTTATTGACCTGATATACATTAACTGAGTCTGTGCTGTTTTCAAGCGCTATTTTTTGAAATAATTGTCTTTTGTCTTCCAAAGTTACTTCTGTGTTTGCAGGTGCTTTTGGATTAGTGGAAGTATTTTTCTTTTCGTTTGCTTTTTGCTTGTAATATTCTTTATTAATATCGATGTCCGATGCTTTTTGAAGATAATAATAAGCGAGCTTTTCATTCCCTTGTTTTTTTTCTAAATTGGATAATTCCTCGTAGGCAGGAACGAAATAGGGATGTAATTCGATTATTTTTTTTAGGTCATCAATTGCTGTCTTATAGTATCCGAGTTGTTCTTCAAGGATTGCTTTTTGCAAATAAGGTTCAGCCTTTGTCGGATCAATAATAGATGCTTTTTTTAAATCCTGAATAGCTCTGTTATTATCTCCTAAAAATGCTCTTAAAGTTCCTCGGTTATAATATGCAAGGTATTCAGTACTGTCATATTTTATAGCGTTGTCATAATCTGACAATGCTTGAATATAATTTTTCTTTTCTTTATTTATAATGCCTCTGTTAATATAATCTCCGGCATATGTCGACTTTTGTTTTATAGCATTGTTATAATAATACAAGGCTTTTTCATTATCTCCTTTCGATATATAAATCATTCCTTTTCCGCTCCATCCATAACTTGAATTAGGGAATAAATCGATTATTTTTTGAAACTCATTTTCTGCCCTTAATGTGTCTTTTAGCTCAAGATAACAGCTGGCTTTATAATACAATATATTGTCACTTTTTGGATATTGCTTTAAATACAAATCAATGTCATCGATTACTTTTTCTATCTGATTATTTTTTGCATAACAGTCAATTCTGAATAGTAGATAACTTGAATCGTTTGGAGCAAATTCTAAAGCTTTTGTGATGTCTTTAACAGCCTCATTAAATGCTTTAGTTTCGTACTTTACATAACCTCTTAAAAAATATGCCCTTGGCAAAAATGGGTTTATTTCGATAGATTTCGTGCAATCTTCATCGGCTCCTTGAATATCGCCGAGTAAGATTTTGGCATTTGCACGGTGCATATAAGGTTCTGCCAAGTAGGGTTTTGTTTTTATAATCTGATTAAAATATTGAATTGAAAGTACATAATTATGTAAAGATAAAGCTTTTTCACCAATAGCCATTATACTGTCTGTATTCAACTGTGCCACAGCAGAAAACTGACAGATAAAATAGAATGCTATGATAAAAAGCTTCTTCAAAAAAAGTTGTTGTTTAAAAATTATTATTCAAACGCGTTTGCTTCGCAACCGGAATTTGCATTAAATGAACTTGGAATGTCAAACTGCTCAGAGGCAGAATAACCCAATTCGCTATTGTTCAGTACTTTTTTCATGTACAAAGCCCAAATTGGCAATGCCATGCTGGCTCCCTGTCCTTCTGCAATGTTATCGAAGTGGATAGAGCGATCTTCGCCACCAACCCAAACGCCTGAAACAAGCGAAGGTGTATATCCCATAAACCAACCGTCGGAGTTGTTTTGAGTTGTTCCTGTTTTACCGCCCATTGGCATAGTTAAGCCGTATTTGCTTCTGATTCTTCCTCCGGTTCCTCCATCAACTACTGCACGCATCATGTATATCATTTTGTAAGCGGTTGTTTCACTGAATATTTCGTGCATTTGAGGGGTGAAAGTACCAATCACATTTCCGTTGGCATCTTCTATGCGGGTAACATAAAGTGGTTCAACTCTGATTCCTTTATTCGGGAATGCTGTGTATGCATCAACCATTTCGGCTACAGAAACCTCACATGGCCCCAAACACAATGAAACGACAGGGTCAAGTTTATTTTGAATGCCGAAGGAATGCATTAATTTTACCAACGCATCGGGAGTGAATAAACTCATGAGATAAGCAGAGATCCAGTTATCCGAATTCGACAAACCCCAACGAAGTGAAACGACATCGCCAACATTTTTTCCTTTTGTTGTCGTTTTAGGTGTCCATGGCTGCCCGTTTCCATCAATTAAAGTAATTGGTTGCCAGGTTGTTTTGTCGCATGGCCACATTCCTTCTTCCATCGCCAGCGTATAAAGGTAAGGTTTTACGGTAGAACCCACTTGCCGACGACCAACATTCACCATATCGTATTGAAATTCACTAAAATCGGGACCTCCAACATAAGCTTTTACATGACCACTTCTTGCATCCATCGACATAAAACCACAACGAAGGAAATGTTTATGGTAACGTATCGAATCCATT
>JBBIID010000263.1:873-4949 GCA_037446675.1 Paludibacter sp. | reverse complement strand
ATTACAAACTCTCTATCTCCTGGCGAAGTAATAATATCGCGTGTTTCGAGTTCATTGGTATACGGATTCAGACCTTCGCGGGTCTCGTAAGCCGAACTTCCCATTCGGTAATAAAACATCATGTTTACTTCCGTGCCGATAGCTACCTTAGGCATGATAAAATATTCTACGCCAGCGTTAAGCATAGCTCCTCCGTAAAAAATATCACCATAATAGCGTGTCGTTGTACGGTAGCCGGCAGCATCGAAAGCAGGCATAATCGACGACATGGTAGGATTGCTGTTTAAAGTGGTTAGTGTATTTCCATATTCAAATTTTTCCGTGCGTGTTTGATATGCAAACACTAAATCTCCTCCAAAAACTCCTTGAATGCGATTTTTTCCTACTCGATATTCCAGCCCGAGAGCAGCAGAACCACCAGAATTAAAGCTCTTGGCACAGTCAATTAGTTTTATATCCGAAAAAGGATCGGTTACAGTAAGCACATCGGAAGCTACATAAGCTCGCTGCGTAAGATTATGTGTTAATACCCCAATATTTGCTCTTAAAGCTATATTGTCATATATAAAATACTTTCCCATCACCGAGACATCAGGTTTGGGTGCATAATTCAAATTAATAACGCTTCCTCCCAAATCTCCCAATGTGTTTTTATTTCCAGCCGTCCCATATCCGTTAAATGTGTTGCCTAGAAAATTAAGAATAGGTGTTATATTCACTCCTATTGCAAAATTGCCAGCTTCAGGCAAGTATTGCTTTCCGGCGTGAGCCTTTTCAGTTTTTTCTACATTGGTGCTATCCATTGGGGTTTGTGCAGCTACTCTCACTAATGAGAGTAGCGCACAAAGAATTAATAAACTATATTGTTTCATAATCTACTAAAGTTTAGTTGTTAGTTAACCAGTTATAGTAACTCCAACCAGTTGGTGTTGTCGAAGGAGTAAAGAACATGTAGCAATCTTTTACGGTACAGGTTGTTCCATCCACTATCGTGCGGGTTGCAGGTGCAAGATATCCCGAATAACTTCCTTGTATTTGGGTTGGAGAAGCTGTGTTAATGTCAGCGTAATGATTGAAGTTACTAACTTTCTCAATGTATGAACTGACCCCTATGGTAAGATTGTTGTTTTCTGTAGGATCCAGAATTACAGTTAGCGGATAGTTCAGATTATATTGACCCGTGGTATTGGTGATACCAACAAATGTCTTTCCTCCAATTGCAATCGTAAATGGTTGGTTTGTTGCATTTGCCCATGTAGCAATTGCCCATGCATTGGGTTTTGTATTGTCCGGAGCTCCTTCAACGGCTTTTTTTATAGCACCGGAAATAACCACGCTCGATTTCATATTTGGAATTTGATACCAACCCATAAGGTTAGTGTACCATTCTTCTTCTGAATTATCGGCCGGAGTGAATTGTCTGTATAGATTATCTAACGTATAGCTGGTTTTAAATTCGTTTACCGAAATGGATTTGTTGCTGATATCAAAATAACTATGATCGTACCAACCGTTTAGTGTAGTTGTTCCGGTAGCTGAATAATGAGTGTAATTCGTTACGCTATAGGTTTCTGTGGTTACCGACACACTGATATTCATGTTTTTTGAAGGTAGCATGATAGGTAGTGTGAAGTTTCCTGAATTGTCTGTCGCTAAAATATAAGTTTGTGTTCCATAATTTCCTTCCTCAATATCTATTCTTACTGTTTTTCCTGCAACAGGGCTGTAGTCACCTACAAGGTAAGATTTTTCATACGCAGCCCGTACTCCACCGGTCAGAGTAATAGGATATTTATATATTGTCGGATCTAATTGAACCCAGCCTGCTAGTTCGTTTGCTTCCCAGGTGGCTGAAGGAACTGTAAATGGATCAAAATAGAAGGTCGATAATCCTAAATCATAAATAATATCCTCATTAAGTCCTTGTCGCGTTGTTTTACTGATTGATGACGAAACAGCATAAATTCCGGACAAGGTAACTTGAGAGGTAGCAGAAGTATAATGAATATAATCGTTTGCAACATAGCTCACAGGTAAAAAGGAGGCTGTAATTGATTCTTTTTTCGAGATAACAGGTATCTGAACAGAGTAATCTCCATTCTGATCAACTGTTGCTCCAAAGTGTTTATTCCCAATTTGTGGATAATTTACTGTTACTTCTACGCTTGTTCCGGACGCAGATTTAAGTGACCCATCTCTGAATCCTTTTTCATAAGCTAAATTTAGCTTGCCATTAAAGGTGATATATTCCTTATAAGTATCGGGAATTTCTACAGGAGTAAAAGCGTAGCTGATGTTTTCAACAGATAAACTTCCTTTCGAAACTGATAATGTTTTAGTAAATGAAAATACGGCATCTTCCGATTTAAATACGGGTGCTCCAGCATTCATTTCATCAAAAACCTTTCTTTGAGAAATAAATTGCTCCAGACGTAGAGTTACTGAAGTAGTTCCCTGAGCCTTTACCGGAATTGTAAAACTGTAATTTCCAGCAGAGTCGAGAACAGCGGTATAGGTTATAATTCCGGATGCTCCGGGTTTATATTCAGAACTTTGAATATCCAGATAAATGGTTTTGCCTTTTGCTTTAACACGTTTATCCACAAGATATTTGTTTTCTACAAAATCCTGTCCTAAACTGTAAAATACATTTCCCTGAATGATAGCAGTCGTTTTAAAGTTGTCTAGACTTAAGCCGTCTTCATCGCTTTTACAACTAGCGAAGAGAATCAAAATAATTCCGGATAGAAGTAAATTAATTTTTTTCATAAAAGTGTAATTTTAAAAATAAACATTAGATGTTAGCATTGTAATAGGTGTAGTAAGTAAAAAAATGGAAAAAGAAGGTCATTTTCAATACAGGCAGTCAATAGCAATTTGATTGAAAAATTGACCAATGCAAAGGTAGATAACACTTAATTTTATCACTTGTACAAATCGTAAAACAAATGTACAAATGGTAAAAAATAGCTAATATCTGATAAATTGTATTTCTATTTGTCGGATAATGCAGCAATCGTGTTTGGTTGCGTATTAAGGAATGGATTTTCTGTAATGACCTGGAGTCGTGTTTGTTATGTCTTTAAAGACACGGATGAAGGAATGGAGAGATCCGAACCCGACTAGACCGGCGATATGTTCAAGCGAAAATTTGTCGTTTAAAAGCAAGCATTTGGCTTCTTCTACTCTATATGAATTTACAAAGCTGCTGAAAGAACAGCCAAACTCAGTATTAATTAAAGTAGATATGTATGTACGATTCGTGCGAAGTAGCGAGGCAACATCTGAAATCTGTAAATTCGGATCAGTAAAGATTTTTTCTTTTTCGAACAGTTTGAGCAATTGAGCCTTTACTTTGTCATTATTCAGATTCTTGTGAATCGATTCAGATATTGTCGATTCATGTTCTAAAGGAATTACAGTATGATTTTGCATGTAGCCTAAATAGCCTAAAACAAATAAAAAAGCGCTATATCCTAATCCTGTAAAAAAGAGTATTATCCGATAATTGTCAAAAAATGATCTGCCTAAAAAGTTTGTAATAATTGTGAATATTGAGGTTATCACAAATGAATATAAAAGTATTTTCGACCAATGAAGAGTCTTATCTTCAAGGTTTGAGTAGAAATTCTCGATATTCTCGTTATAGTTGTCAATAAAATTTTTGATTTTGAAAAATGAAAAGGTGATTTGAAGAAAATAAATAATTTGGAGCGAGTAATTTAGCAGCATTTGAATTTTTATCGCTGTTGTCGCATTGCTCCAGTTGCCTTTTCCATAAAGATAATTGTTTATATAAAGTGATCTTATGTCTTCTGTCATTAGTGAGTAAGTAATCAAGGTGGCGATTGTAATTCCGAATGCAGGGAATAGCAACCTTATATCTTTAATGTGCATTTTCGACTGAAAAGTCAAAACTTTCATATACCAATAGTATACAGGAAAAATGGAAAGAGAACAGAAAATGAAAATCAGATCAAATGGTAGATATATGTTTTTTAAATGGTGGTAGTAAATAACGTGCGTGAGAAAAATGAAAGAGACCAAATCATCTATTTTCTCTTTAAAAACAAGAG
>JBBIID010000263.1:613-863 GCA_037446675.1 Paludibacter sp. | reverse complement strand
TAAAATAAAGCCCCATGTTGATGACAGGAACATGGGAGAATATAAGGCATAATCTATTAACATGTACTCTTTGGAATATAAGAATCTAATGTCGGATTATAAAGATGTAATTTGTTGATTAAATGCTGCTTTATGCAGAAAGTGATAATGTCAATTTTGATGCAAAATTAATAAAATAAATGTGATTATTAATTAAAAATTGAAATAAAAAAAATCTTTCCGATAATTTCGGAAAGATTTTTTTTTATTT
>JBBIID010000263.1:267-603 GCA_037446675.1 Paludibacter sp. | reverse complement strand
ATGGCGATTTATTGTAAAAGCAAAATTACAACTTGATTACACCGCAAAATAAGCTTCAAGTTCTTTTAGCGTGTCGGCATTTGTTTGCAGATCGTTTACAATCACTCCTTTTTCGAGCACAACAATCCGGTTGCAGACTTCAGTCACATGATTTAAATCGTGACTCGAAATAAGCATTGTCATGTTCAGTTTCGATTGCAATTCGTTCAACAATCTTTTAAGCCGGATTTGGGTAGAAGGATCGAGAGCTGTAAACGGTTCGTCCAAAATTAGAATTTTAGGCTCGCCTATGAGTGCGGCTGCAATGCCTATCTTTTTCTGATTGCCCTTCGAAAA
>JBBIID010000263.1:0-256 GCA_037446675.1 Paludibacter sp. | reverse complement strand
CACGAATCAGCTTTTTATTGTCAAGAATTTCGTCGTTGAAAAAATCTTTCATCGATTCCAGAAAAACGGATATATCGCCGTCAGTTTTTTTGTGTAGTTTGCCGACAAAATTAAAATACTCTATTGGGGTCAAGAAATCAATCAGGAAATTTTCGTCAAGAAACGAGCCGGTAATCATTTTCCATTCATCGTTTCGCATTACTTTTTTCTCATCTACTTTTACTTCACCATTAGTGGCTTCTATCAAGTCGAGTAT
>JBBIID010000262.1:0-4957 GCA_037446675.1 Paludibacter sp. | reverse complement strand
GACAAATTAAATGTTGCTCGAAGCTCATGTAAAGACACATACGATTTTATTTTGAAAGATTTGACTGATGCAGAAGCAGGAATGTCGGAAAGTAAATTGTTAGGTCGGGCAAATAGTTATGTTGCCACTGCATTGAAATCAAAAGTAGCTTTGTTTGCCGCGTCGCTAGCTCAATATGGCGAGAACTATACATACTCGAAGGGTGATGTGATGCTTTGCGGGATTCCCAAAGAATTTGCAAATTATTATTACGAGATGTCATGGAAATCTGCAAATTCGCTAGAAGGCGTTTATAGTTTGGTTGGTGAAGGAGAAACAAATCCTGAAACTCAGGAAAAGAATTTTGAAGCAGTATTTACAAATGCCGATAAAAGTCCGGAATCAATTTTTATTAGAAAATATGATATCAACTTTTATCGCCACAGTTTCGATGTTATCTATCGTCCTCCTCGCTTAGTTCCTGATGGTGGGGATCGCTATGGAGTTACACTTGATTGGATGGAATTGTTTGATGGAACGCACTTTAATGATGAAAATAACACCGGACGTATGGATTTGACTTATAAGGTTGACGGGGTTGAATATTATAAAGTGTACAATAATCCCGGTGAGCTGTACGAAGGAGCAGAACCTCGCTTAAGAGCTTCTATTATGATTCCGGGTAGAACTTATAACGGAATTTCGCTTGATATGCGCAGAGGAGTTCTCAAAGAAAGTGTAAATCCGGATGAGCCGATCGAAAAATTAAGCTACGACGATTATGTAACTCAAAACGGTTATGATAATCCTATTCAACCCGGTAAAAAATATTTTGAAAAAAATATCGTTCAACAAACATCAAGCAACCGCCCAGGACAACAAACAGCCGATGATATGTATACTGCGACTTTGGACGGTGGTGTTAAGGTTAATATCTATAAAAACGGATTGGATGGTCCGGGTGCTAGAAGCGATAGAGCAGCTCTTACCGGAATACAAGGACGAAAATGGCTTGATTTATCTTTGGCAACTTCAGCAGTTTCTGTTTATGGATCATCGCAAAGCTGGATTGATATTCGTTATGCCGAAATCCTGCTAAATCGTGCCGAAGCTGCTTTGCAGTTATATCAAAACGGTGTAACAACTGTAACCAGCAATGGTGGTTCTAGCTTAGATACAAGGGTGGATGCATTTAATTGTATTAATAAAATTCGTCAAAGAGCCGGTGCAAACCTGCTTTCGAGCGAAACTGAATTATCAACAGATCCGGCTTTCAATCGACCGGGTAGTGCGATTGCCGCAGGTGTTCCTGAAAATCCGGGAAAAGGAGGATTTGTTTATGCACCTAACCGGGGAATACAAATTATTCGTGTTGAAAGATATAAAGAATTAGCTTTTGAACATAAGCTATATTGGGATCTTCGTCGTTGGTTCTCTTTCCACATTCAGATAAACAAATATAAGAGAAGAATGCTTAATCCATTTCTTTTTGCGAGCACAGCTTCTACATTTTTCGATGGTACCGGTAAGGAAGTTCCAACAGGAAAATATATTTACGATGCCCGAATTTGTGAACAAGCAACCAACGAGCTGAATTTCCCGATAAGTGGTACGGGAGTACAAACTTATTATGAATATATTCCTACGGATGAACTGAAGAAAAATCCGTTGCTAGATGGAAACAGAGGTCAGTAAATTTACATAAAACGAGAACCAAATAAAATATTATTAGATATGATATATATGAAAAAAATAATAATTAAATGTGTATGTGTTTTGAGCATAATTGTCGGTTTTTCGGCATGTGAGATGGACAATCTTGAAGCTCCAGATGCAGGAATTACAGGAACTATTTACGATCAGAACGGTGTTCCATTGCAGTTGGAGCAAGGGAAAGGTTCGGGACACATTCGTATGACAGAGCTAAGTTATAAAGACAAAGCTGGTGTAGAAGTGGTAACCCCACAGGAATTAAATCTTCAAATAGATGGTACATTCCGTAACGAGAAGCTTTTTGCAGGTACATATCTTATGCACCCATTTAAAGGACCTTTTTACCCTTTGGATAGCACAGAAATGAAAACTGTTGAGCTAAAGAAAGGAAGCGTTACAAATGTTGATTTTACCGTTACTCCATATTTAGAGATAGAGTGGGTTGGCGAACCAGAAATTGTACAGTATGGCGAAGGCGAGCATCCAAACGGTAAGCCCGCTGGAAAATACTTCAAAGCATCTGCAAAATTTAAAATGATATATAAAGACGGTGCTGTTCATCCCGGTGTTTTAGCCGGAACATTTTGTGTTTCGAATACACAATTTGCATCGGCAAGCAACCGTATTGGAGATTATTACGGTACAGATTTTTCAGTAACAAATGCTTTGGAAGGCGAAACAATAACATTTGTAGCACAACGAAGTATCGAATTTTATGGACAGGATTATTATTTCCGAATTGGATTTAAGTGTAAAGACCAAGATCAGAAATTTAATTATACAACCATAAAAAAAATGACTGTAGGTCTTGATTTGAAAAACTAAGTTTTCTCGAAATAGGTATTGGTTTCAATGAATAATCGTTTAGGGTGTTTAAACATCCTAACGATTATTTTCGTCAAAAAAAGTTACTATGCTATTTTAATGTATAAAAAATTGATTATGAACAGAATAATTTCTTTGTTGATTCTTATAATTTTGAGTTTTAATTTGAATATAAACAGTCGGAACAACCGCATTATAGCAAATCCATTAAACTTAAATTATCGCTTTCAACCAACCGACAAAGGAGAATACAGACGTGAAGCTGCCGATCCTGTAATCGAATTTTACAAAAACAAGTACTATTTATTTGCTTCAAAATCTGGTGGTTATTGGAGTTCCAACGATTTGGTGGATTGGACTTATATTCCATGCAAATCAATTTCTGAAATTGAAAATTATGCTCCCACTGTTTTTGTTTACAATGATACGCTTTATTATATCGCATCAGGTTCCAAAATTTACAAAACCACCAATCCGGACGCAGATAATTGGGAAATGCTAAATACTGATTTGACGTTTTTAGGACCGCAAAAAAATGATCCATATCATGATCCTTTTTTGTTTAAAGATGACGATGGGAAAGTGTATTTCTACTGGGGATGCTCGGATCGATACCCGATAGAGGGCGTTGAGGTTAATCCGCAAAACAATTTTACTCCTATTGGGGAAAAAGTGACATTAATTTCTCATAATCAGGATAAATACGGTTGGGAAGTAAGAGGTGAAAACAATATGTCGGGTAAACCCGGCTACAATGAAGGACCTTGCGTAATAAAATATAATGGCAAATATTATTTGCAATATGCTGCTCCCGGAACCGAAATTCGTGTATATGGAGATGGAACTTATGTTTCTGATAATCCCTTAGGCCCATATACCTACGAAGAAAGTAACCCTTTCTCTCTCAAGCCGGGAGGCTTTATCGGCGGAGCAGGACACGGACATACTTTTAAAGATAAATATGGAAATTATTGGCATGTTGCAACAATGAAAATTTCCAAGAGGCACATGTTTGAGAGGAGATTGGGGTTATTTCCTGTATATGTGTCCGATGATAATGTGTTTCACGCTCATACAGCATTTACCGACTATCCATTTGAAATCCCAACTAAAAAAATACACATTGAAAAAAATGATTTATCAAAAAAATGGAATCTTTTGTCTTACAAGAAGATAACCAGCGCTTCATCTTCTTTAATAGATCATTCGAATGATAAAGCCAGCGATGAACAAATTGAAACATGGTGGTCGGCTCAAACTGGGAACAAAGACGAATGGTGGAAAGTAGACTTAGGAAAATCAATGGAAGTGACGGCAATTCAAGTAAACTTTGCCGATCAGGATTTTCAAAAAACGAATGCTAATTCTTATACTTATTACCAATACTTCATAGAATGTTCGCAGGATGGTAAGAACTGGGAAATGCTGGTTGATCGAACTGAAAATAAAAAAGATATGCCTCATGAGCTTTTGATCTTAAATAAAAAGAAAAAAGTTCGTTATTTAAAAATAACAAATGCGAAAAATATGGAAGGTAAATTCTCAATCTACGATTTCCGTGTATTTGGAAATGGGAAAGGAGAAAAAACTCAACCCGTAAAACAATTTATTGCAAAAAGAAATACTGACCGTCGAAGATTCGATTTTTCTTGGGCGAAAGTTGAAAACGCTTCCGGGTATATTATTCATTGGGGAGTGAAAAAGGATAAACTTGAAAATGAAACGATGATTATGAATGATAACAAGCTGGAAGCAGGGTACTTTAATGGCGATTCAGAATATTTTTTCTCCATCGATTCGTTCAATGAAAATGGAATAACCAAAGGAACTGAAATCTATAACGTAAAATAAAATTTCTGGCAGCATTAATCTGTTGTTGGAAATCAAAAATAAACATATAAAAAGAATAAAATGAAAATATTAAAATCTGCGATGCTACTTGTGCTTTTTGCACATCTGACATTGAGCGCCCAAAACAAAGAAATTGTTTCGATACTGGCCACAACTAACTCAAACAAGGTTTCATTTATGTTGGATGGAAATTCGCAAACAGGTTGGAACATCGCTGCCAACGATTTAAAAAAGGATCAATTCATATCGTTGACTCTACAAAATCCGGGAGATGTCAAACAAATTTTGTTGGAGACCGGAGGTGTTACAAAGCCGGAATTACAACAAATTTTGAGAGTATATATTAGTTACGACCCTATGAATTGGGGAGAACCTGTGTTATATAAAATTGAAGGAGAAAAAAATCAAACATTGAGTTTTCCTCCCAAGTACGGAGCGCATGTAAAACTTGAGCTTTTGGGTGGTATTTTGAAAAAGGAATTTCAGATAAATGAAGTAACTGTAGTGCCAGTTGAAAAACAAAATGATGCAGTAACTATTTCTGCAGACAGACCGTGGTTAAATACAAATTTATCGATTGAAAAAAGGA
>JBBIID010000261.1:0-4983 GCA_037446675.1 Paludibacter sp. | reverse complement strand
ATTAATCATGAAAATAACATATTTCATTTTATTATCATTTTTTTCGTTTTTGTTTGCGGGTGAACTATCTGCAGCTAAAAGTACTGAAAGTTCCGCGACTATTTATAATGTCACCGTAAACCCTCAAAACGTCGTAAATACCTGTGGGAATATGGTTTTTGGAGGTTGCCAACTACCATCATACGCACACTCACAAACAATTCTTCCACTGTTGGTCGACGCAGGGTTTAACAATGTACGCACCGATATGTGGCTGGAAACGATTTTACCTCAAAACATAACTTACGACGATTATATAAATAACGTAAACGATGTTCAAAATCCTGACACATGGAATTTTTCGAATATGGAATTAGCAGTATTAGCAAAGAAAGCAGGACTAAAAATAATGATGATTATTTCGTACTGTCCGGCTTGGCTTTCGTACAATAGCAAGACGAATGGAATGCCGAAAGATATGAATGTATATGCCGATTTGATCCGCAAAGTTTACACACGCTACTATAAATATATCGATTGGGTAGAAGTATATAATGAACCCGGATATTTTTTCAATATAGAAAAAAGCCCTTATACTTCAACAGGTAAAGCTTTAGCTGACATTTATATGACTTGCGTAAATGTGGTGCGCAACATAACTCCCAATATGCCAATGGGTGGAACATCGGCAGTGCCATCCTCTGATGGAGGAGTAGGTGGAACTACCAATCAGGATTTCTTTTCTGATTCAAGGATAAACAAAAGCAACTTCAATTTTTATTCTCATCACGTGTATGGTGATTATGGAATTGCTACCACACGTGAAACCCCAAGTAGGGTAAAATCGGAATTATCAAAATTTGGATACGGCGATTTGCCCATTTATTTCACAGAGTGGAGTCCTTCAATTAATAGCGCTGCCGATTCATCCACTTATCGTGGAACTAAATCTCACACCTTCGTAGGTAATTGTCTTATAAACTGGATGAGAGATGGAATTACCGGAGCTCAACATTGGAATTTTTTGCAAGCAATCGTTATAGGGAGTCCTGAATCCGGGATTTCGGCAGATGGGCATGGCATGTATCGTTGGAATTCTCAAACAAAACAAGGAGATCTACTCCCTAAGGCATTTGTTTTCAAACTATTGTCAAAAACATTAGGACTGGGAGCCGGAGAAAACAAAGTGATAGAAACAATAAGTGATGCAAATATATTGAATGTTGCCTCTTTTGAAAATGCAAATGGAATCGCCAGTACCGTATTTATAAATGTCAACAATGAAGATATTTCCATCGATCTGAATTACGAAAGTTCCAATATTAATAAAATCGAAAAAAACGTCGTAACATTTAGCAACAAAGGCGAAAACTCTGAAAATATCGACTATACAATTAGCAACGACATCACAACCTGTCGTATTCTGATCCCTGCAATGTCGGTTACCAGCATTAAATATATTACCAACTAAAAATCAAACAATCTTTCAACTGAATTCGGAAACAAATTAATCAACTATTTAAAATTCGTTATTATGAAAAAAATTAACTTCATCTTATTTGCACTGGCATTTATCACATGCACGGTCAATGCACAGTTCAAAACTAACCCGATTTGGGCCACTTATGAAACAGGAGATGAATTACTTCTCCCGAATTATGAATACGAAGGAGGAGCAACTTTATCCATTGCAAACAATCCTAACACGAGCGGAATTAACACATCCGAAAAATGTTTTTTAGTTAACGATAACGACGGACACCAATGGTGGCATAAATTAAAATTAAGACCGCAAACCGATTATGTTATCAAACAATTTTCTCCGACACATGTTTATCTCCACTTCAAATGTTTCAGAACGCGAATTGGAGAAGCGTCTGAAATGCAGATTTTCAACTCTCAGAACACGTTAATTTTCCAACAACAGTTTAACAATACAAAAGTCGGAGTTTGGGAAGATTTTGTATTTGATTTAACTGACAAGATTGAAAATCAGGAAGTAGCATTGATATGGATATTGCCGGAATTAAATTTCAACAACAATGTTAGTGCTGCATCATATTATTTTGATGATATCAAATTAGTTGAGAGTTCTTATCCTGACGGAGCCAACATTCTGGATGTAAACAATATTGTAAACTTTGACAACACTGATTTGACACAGCAAAACATATCTGAAATAAAAGTTCAATCAGCAGAAGCGAGTTATTCAATAGTGGACAACCCAAATGTAACGGCAGTAAATCCGACTGGCAAAGTAATCCGTTATTCAAAACCAGCCAATACAACATGGTGGCACTCTCTTCTATTATACATCAACGGATTAGTTAAGGTGGAATATCCAAATACATACCTGCATTTTATGATGTACAACCCTTCAGGGGCTCCTGTAGCAGTATTGGTTGACGATCACACCTCCAAACAGTTAAATAACACCGTATATGTTTACGACTCACAGGAATGGGAAGATTTTGTAATCGACTTATCGGAAGTAACAACAATTAAGGATATAGCTTTCCGTTTCGATGTTTCGGTAGAAGATAACTGGGCTAACCCTGCCGGATATTATTATATCGACGAAATTGTTTTAAACGATGATTTTGCTCCTCGCACAACAGTTTCGGGAGTAAAAGATATTAAAACTACAGTGCTTCGTATATCAAACGAAGATGGAAAAATTAACATCAATGCTCTGGATATGACATCGGTCAACATTTATTCAGCCAATGGCATCAAAATTAGCGAAAAAACAGGTCTATTCAATGATGCATCTTTTAAACTATCACAAGGGATTTATATTGTAAAAGCTAGTTTTCTGAACGGCACTTCTGAAGTTCAACGAATAGCAAAATAAGGACCAGAACAAACATCTAACAATAAACAACTTACATATAACTACGATCTTGCTCTATTCCTTATTCCAATAAGTAAATAAAGCAAGGTCAAGGGTTTTACGTTCAATTTATTAAAAAATCTGCTTATAAAACATAAACAATTTTACTTTTTAAATTCAAATCTTATGAAAAAACTAGTTCCAAATTTTCTTACAATTATGCTATGGCTCATCCCTGCTTTGAGTATATCTCAAACAGTGATTAATCAGCCAATTTTTGCTTCGTTCGAAGATGGCACCATCGATCCTTTTGACCGACATCTTGATACGATGAATGGTACTTTTCAAATCGAAACTAATTCCGATAAAACTGGAATAAATACTTCAGACAAATGTTTGAAATTCACTTGCACTTCCGGAGGTGCAGGCTGGTGGGGTAAAATATTCATGACAACCAATTCGGCTTATACTATTCAGCAAAACACCACTGCTCATAGATACTTGCACTTTTTTGCATACACAACCAATGCCACTAAAACGGCAGAAATACAAATAAAAGATGCAGCAGGCAATATCGTTATCAAACCACAATATACACTTAGCCAAGCAAATGTATGGGAAGAAGTTATTATTGACTTGGGAAGCAGTTTTTCCGGAACTATCGGTGAAATTTATATTGCTCCATGTTTAGATTGGGGCGGTGGTTTAAGCACTGGTGATATTTACATGGTGGATCAGTTTATGTTATCAGATATTGCAGGCACTTATTACAATAATCCTGTTTTATCTACATTTGAAGATGGCTTTACATCTCCATTTGATTTATCAATCGATGGTGGAAATTTATCTACTAATACTAATCCTCTAACAGATGGCATCAACAATTCCGCCAAATGCTTATATGGCGATTATCCCGGAGGTTCTGATTGGTGGCACAAAGTAAAACTGGAAGCGAAATCGACAATGGTAATCATACCAGCAAGCGAAAATCACAAATATCTGCATTTCCTTTGCATGAGAGACATACCTAACGAAGTTTATATCGAAATTCAGAACAAAGCGGGACAGCAGATTTATGTGAAACATTTCACTCCGGCATTAACAAACACATGGGAAGAAATTGTATTAGATCTTACTCAATCGGAAAACAACTTAGGTGGAATTACAGATCAGAATATCGGAAAAATTTGGGTATATCCTTCCGCTGGCGGAGGCCCAGTATCTCACAACAAATTTGATCAGTTCGTTCTCTCCGATTCAAAAGATCCAATCGGATATGTAAAAACAGTAAACAACATAGATGATTTTGATGGCACTTCATATGTAGCAAAACTAAATTTGCAGAATGAAAATTCAACTGCAACCGTTGTTGCAAATCCTTTGTCAGGCAGTAGTTATAATTCGACTGCAAATTCTTTAAAATATGAGATAACAACAAGCGGCGATTGGTGGCAATCACTTCAAATGTATATGAACGGTTACATCAAAGCAGGAAATCCGGAAAGCTATCTTCATTTTATGATGTATAATCCGGGAGGAAGCAATTTTACCGTCGTATTGACAAATGTTCAGGGAGAGGAAAAATCAGTAGATTTTACAGTTACGAATTCGACCAGTTGGCAAGATTACATTATTGATCTGGATGCTCTTGAGTTGACGAACATTACTGCCATCAATTTCCGAATTTCTGCTGCAAATACCTATTATATTGACGAAATTGTTGTAAATAGCTCAGTAACATCTCGCACTCTGGGAACTGTTTCAGGAACTGATAATGTAACCAAGAATGCCGTCAATATCTATTCAACAAACGGTATTGCGCACATTTCAGCTCCAAACCTAAATTCTGTTCACGTGTACACTGTTAGTGGGATATTAGTTGCTCAAAATACGGGGTCGACTTCGGCTCAATTTAAACTAGTAAAAGGTATTTATATCATTAAATCGGAATTATCCGATGGTACAATATCTACCAGCACAATAAAATTATAAAATAAAATAATAATAGTAGAATCATACAGCCAATAATGGTTCTACTATTATTTTCTTCGAAATATCATTCCGTCTTAAATCTATTTTATCTATTTACCTTGATATTTTAACATGGTCTAATACAAATAAAAAAATCACAATATGAAGAAGAGCTATTATTTTCAGCCATCTATATTCAT
>JBBIID010000260.1:4253-5001 GCA_037446675.1 Paludibacter sp. | reverse complement strand
GTTGCCGTAAATATTATTTTTTAGCTGTCTGGCTCCATCTCTAATTTCCTGAATCGATTCGGAATCTGTTGCGTTTATAAGTACAGCAACTTCTTCCAGACTTAATCTTTTTTTTGAGAGTGATTTTGCGATAATTTCCTTTACACGCACTCTGGTCGAAATCGTGTTATTGATAAAGTTCCAAATCTCATCAGCATCGATGAATGGCATCATCGGTTCATCTGCAATTTTATAAGTCTCGGGAGTAAATTTCATATTTTGTTAATTGGTCTTTGCTTACCCTGTTTTTTTGATAGTTAAAACTTGTTTGTTTTAGTTGAAAAGGAGAAAGTACATATAAAATAAAAACTTTGAGGTCGCAATATTGTTGCGAAATATCTTTGTAAAAAGAGCATTTGCAAAGATTAGATTGTGGTTGAACGATAAGCAAAGTATTTTGAAAAACGCTGCAAAGGTACGATATAAAATTTGTATTTGTTACAAATGTATTTTAACTCTAATTTTTATAATAGAATAAGATGATCTCATTCATTTTCTTTGATTTAAAATATACAGTAAATGAGCTATTGTTCAGGTAATAAGTGGGTTGTGTGTTATGAGTAGTTTAGATCGATTTTAATTAAAGAATATTTTCTTTAATCCTTGGAATATCAAAACAATTGACTAATTTTGTGGAACATTTCGGGTAGATTTGTTTCTTTTTTAATATGTTGATTTTCAAAGTGATAAATAATTATTAGTAGTCTAA
>JBBIID010000260.1:314-4235 GCA_037446675.1 Paludibacter sp. | reverse complement strand
TTAATTGATTCCTCTATTGGGAGAAAATTTATTATGAGTATCACGGGTGTTTTTCTCGTGCTATTTCTGATTTTTCACAGCGTCATGAATATCGTGGTGATTATTTCGCCGGAAGGATATAACATGATTTGTGAATTTCTTGGAGCAAATTGGTATGCATTGGTTGGTACTAGTGTGCTTGCGGGCGGGTTTGTAGTTCATATTTTATATGCGCTCTACCTGACTTCGAAAAATATGCGCGCTCGTGGAACTGAGCGTTATGCAGTATCGAAAAACCAAAAAAGTGTGGATTGGGCTTCTCAAAACATGTTGGTGTTAGGCGCTATCGTGTTAGGATTTTTAGTGCTTCACTTGTACAATTTTTGGTTCAAAATGCAGTTTGCCGAAATTACTGGTATCGAAACCGGATTGTTTAATCCACAAAACGGAGCAGCTTACGTTGCCGATTTGTTCAGTAGCTGGATTTACTGCGTAGTTTACATTGTATGGTTAGTGGCTCTTTGGTTCCACCTGACTCACGGAGTTTGGAGTGCATTGCAATCACTTGGCTTAAACAACAAAACATGGTTACCTCGCGTGAAAGTAATTTCAAACGTAATTTCAACCATTGTTGTATTGATGTTTATGTCTATTCCGGTATATTATTTACTTGGCTGTGGTGCTTAATTAAATTGTAACAGAAAAATCAGAAATTTAAATTATGGCAAAGAAAGAAGAATCCGTAAAAGCGGAAACAATTATAGATGCTAGAATCCCTGAGGGACCATTAGCCGAGAAATGGAGCAATTATAAAGCTCACCAAAAATTAGTAAACCCGGCAAACAAACGTCGTCTCGACATTATTGTAGTTGGAACAGGGTTGGCTGGTGCTTCGGCGGCAGCTTCGTTAGCCGAAATGGGCTTTAACGTACTTAACTTTTGTATTCAGGATTCACCTCGTCGCGCTCACTCCATTGCAGCGCAAGGTGGTATCAATGCAGCAAAAAATTATCAAAATGATGGTGACTCTGTTTACCGTCTTTTCTACGATACAATCAAAGGGGGTGACTATCGTGCCCGCGAAGCCAATGTTTATCGTTTGGCCGAAGTATCAAACAGTATTATCGATCAGTGTGTGGCTCAGGGAGTTCCTTTCGCACGCGAATACGGTGGTTTGTTGGACAACCGTTCGTTTGGTGGAGCTCAGGTGTCGCGTACTTTCTATGCTAAAGGACAAACCGGACAACAATTGTTGCTTGGAGCTTATTCTGCTTTGAGCCGTCAGATTGGAAAAGGATCGGTAAAATTATATTCGCGTTACGAAATGCTCGATGTAGTTGTTGTTGAAGGTCGTGCTCGTGGAATTATTGCGAGAAACCTGGTGAGTGGAAAAATCGAACGTTTCTTCGCTCATGCAGTTGTAGTTGGAACCGGTGGTTATGGAAATACATTCTTCCTTTCAACCAACGCAATGGGTTCTAACGGTTCTGCGGCTGTTCAGATGTATAAAAAAGGAGCTTATTTCGCAAACCCAGCTTATGCTCAGATTCACCCGACATGTATTCCTGTACACGGCGAATTCCAGTCAAAACTGACTTTGATGTCAGAATCGCTTCGTAACGATGGACGTATCTGGGTGCCTAAGAAAAAAGAAGATGCAGAAGCTATTCGTGCTGGAAAGAAAAAAGCAACCGATTTGAGCGAAGACGAACGCGATTATTATTTGGAACGCCGTTACCCTGCTTTCGGTAACCTTGTTCCTCGTGACGTTGCTTCACGTGCTGCTAAAGAACGTTGTGATGCTGGTTTTGGAGTTGGTAACACCGGTTTGGCTGTTTATCTTGATTTCTCTTCTGCTATTCAACGTTTAGGAGAAGATACAATCCGTGCCCGTTACGGAAACCTTTTCCAGATGTACGAAAAAATCGTTGATGACAATCCATATAAAACTCCGATGATGATTTATCCGGCTATTCACTACACAATGGGTGGTATCTGGGTTGATTACGAACTACAAACTTCTATCAAAGGACTTTTCTGTATTGGTGAAGCTAACTTCTCTGATCACGGTGCTAACCGTCTTGGAGCTTCGGCTTTGATGCAGGGTCTTGCTGATGGATATTTTGTATTGCCTTACACCATTCAAAATTATCTGGCCGATCAGATTCAGGTTCCACGCATGAGCACAGAACTTCCTGAATTTGCTGAAGCTGAAAATGCAGTAAACGAAAAAATCAAGAAAATCATGAGCATTCAGGGTTCAAAATCGGTTGATTCTATTCACCGTGAACTTGGATTGATCATGTGGGATTTTGTAGGAATGGGTCGTAACAAAGCAGGTTTGGAAGTTGCTCTCGAAAAAATTAAAGAAGTTCGCAAAGAATTCTGGAGCAATGTATATGTTCCCGGAGAAGCAAACAGCTTGAACAACGAACTTGAAAAAGCACTTCGTGTAGCTGATTTCATTGAAATAGGTGAATTGATGGCTCGTGATGCTTTGATGCGTGAAGAATCGTGTGGAGGTCACTTCCGCGAAGAATATCAGACTCCTGAAGGTGAAGCATTACGTAATGATGAAGAATTCGCATTTGCTTCTTGCTGGAAATTCAACGGTGAAGGTAACGAACCGGAATTATTGAAAGAAAGTCTCGAATATGAGTTTGTTCACCGTCAACAACGTAATTATAAATCGTAATTTATTAAAGCAATGGATAAAACTATAAATATAACGCTTAAAATTTGGCGTCAGGCAGGTCCGAAAGAAAAAGGTAAATTCGAGACCTACAAATTGGATAATGTTTCCACTGATAGCTCATTCCTCGAAATGTTGGATGTGCTGAATGAAAAATTGATCAGCGAACGTAAAGAACCTATCGCTTTCGATCACGATTGTCGCGAAGGTATTTGCGGTATGTGCAGCTTGTTTATCAACGGACATCCTCATGGTTTGGATGCAGAAACTACTACTTGTCAGCTTCACATGCGTCGTTTCAGCGATGGTGAAACAATTACTGTAGAACCATGGCGTTCGGCAGCATTCCCGGTAATCAAAGACTTAATGGTGGATCGTGGTGCTTTCGATAAAATTATTCAAGCAGGTGGTTTTGTTTCGGTAAATACCGGTGGAGTACCTGATGGTAATGCAATTCCTATTTCTAAAATTGACGCAGATGAAGCAATGGATGCAGCATCTTGCATTGGTTGTGGAGCTTGTGTTGCTACCTGTAAAAATGGTTCTGCTATGCTTTTCGTTTCTGCAAAAGTTAGCCAGTTGGCGTTGTTGCCACAAGGTAAAGTGGAAGCTGCTAGCCGTGCAAAGAAAATGGTTGCTAAAATGGATGAACTAGGTTTCGGTAACTGTACAAATACAGGAGCCTGCGAAGCTGAATGTCCTAAAGCAATCTCAATTTCGCACATTGCACGTTTGAATCGTGAGTTTTTAAGTGCTAAATTCAAAGACTAAGCAATAACTTGAGAAAGTTTATATAAGTTGAAAAAGAGGTGTTTAAGTATTAAACATCTCTTTTTCTAGTTGTATGAGAAATTAGATTTTATATGAGTTTAGAAAACCCACAACTCAAACAAAATTTCTCCACAATTTTCCCTTCTTCGAATCCTTTCTTCATAACTTTTGCACGTTCTTTCTCAAGAATAACCGATAAATCTTCAGTGAAAATATCTCCTAGTTCGAGGTTAGCATCGGCATCGAGACAGCACGGAACGACTTTCCCATTTGCAAGAATGGCAATATGATCGCGCAGCGCATAACATGTTTTTTTGTTGTGAATAACTGTCGAATTCTCATCAGGCCAGTCAAATCGTGGAGCACGTTGAAAGAAGATATGATCTGATAACTTGATTCCGTTTCCACTTGTTTTATCTGACAAATAATCAAGAGCTAAATCGAATTTGGAAGCAATTTTAGACAAACAAAACGAATTA
>JBBIID010000260.1:0-286 GCA_037446675.1 Paludibacter sp. | reverse complement strand
ACGAAGGCTGATGTATGTCTTTGCAGCAGCTATGATAGAGAAATCAAAAATAGAATTTAGATAGTTATCCCATTTTTCGGGTTTTATGTTTTCTTCAGCATCGTGCAGCGAAATATTAACCTGACGAACATTGTGCCGCAGAAGAATTTCTTTCTGTTTTTCGACTAATCCTCCGTTAGTTGTTATGTTAATGTTAAGTTCTGCTTTTTCTGCAATGGAAAGAATTTCTTCGAGTTGAGGATGTAGCAAAGGTTCGCCTAATACATGCAGATAAATATACTTTGTA
>JBBIID010000259.1:1575-5012 GCA_037446675.1 Paludibacter sp. | reverse complement strand
ATGCCAATTATGATGACATAACAGGTGATGTGTTGGCCTATGCCGGACAAACCTACTTACTGGTTATGTATGACCTTGAAAAAACATCAGAAGAAGGGGCAAAAAAAGCCGAACGAATATATCAGGAATCGTTGTCGAACGGAACTAAATTTTATGCGCTCACAGCTTCGACCGATGATGTTATTCAGAACTTCAAAGCTAAAACAAAAGTAACTTATCCTTTCTATAAAACCGATCCTATTACACTTAAAACCATTATTCGTGCAAATCCCGGATTGGTATTGATGAAAAACGGAACAGTGGAAGGAAAATGGAACTGGAGAGATTTTTAATGATGATAAGTTTTAGGAAAAGAAATTTTTAATTATCAAACTATATATTTTAAAGTAAAAAAGATGAGAAAAAACATTGTTGCAGGAAACTGGAAAATGAACAAAACCCTGCAGGAAGGATTGGCTTTAGCCACCGAATTAAACGAGGTATTAGCTGGTGCGTCATTGAAATGTGACGTAGTTATCGGAACTCCTTTTATCCACTTGGCAAGCGTAACAGCTGCTGTTGACACTAAAGTAGTTGGTGTAGCTGCTCAAAACTGTGCTGCTAAAGAATCAGGAGCTTACACAGGTGAAGTAAGTGCTGCTATGGTAAAATCGACTGGTGCTGAATACGTAATTCTTGGACACTCTGAACGTCGCGAATATTACGGAGAAACTAGCGCTATCTTGAACGATAAAGTGGCTTTGGCGTTGGCAAACGGTTTGACTCCAATCTATTGCTGCGGTGAAGCATTAGAAGTTCGTAATGCAAACGAACAAAATACATTCGTAAAAACTCAGTTGGACGAGACTGTTTTCAACCTGAGCGCAGAAGATTTTGCTAAAATCGTGATTGCTTACGAACCAATTTGGGCTATCGGAACTGGTGTAACTGCTTCTACAGAACAAGCACAAGATATGTTGGCTTATATCCGTAGTTTGATTGTTGACAAATTCGGAAAAGAAATGGCTGAAAATACTTCAATCCTTTACGGTGGAAGCTGTAACGCTAAAAATGCTCCTGAATTGTTCGCTCAACCTGATATCGACGGTGGTTTGATCGGTGGTGCTTCATTGAAAGTTGCCGATTTCAAAGCTATTATTGATGCTTTTTGATATAAAATTCTTAGTCGTCGAAACGTCAAATTATAAAACGTTTTGATGATTGATCGTAAAAAAATCCTGTAAAATTTATTTACAGGATTTTTTTTATACTTTTGTGCCACAAAAAAACTAATTTACACAAATTTGTCATAAGTTATTCATCGCAGTGTTATTAAAGCTTTACGATACGAATCCTAATCCGGCACAGATACGTCATATTGCCGAGGTGTTACGAAATGGCGGTGTCATCATTTTTCCGACCGACACAGTATATGCATTTGGTTGTAGTATATTTAATTCGAAAGGAGTTGAGTTTATTGCAAAAATAAAAAATCACGATGCCAAGCGTAACGATCTTTCGTTTATTTGTCACGAATTGAGTGAAATAAGTGAATATGCAAAGATGGACGATGTTTCGTTTAAGCTAATAAAGAGGAATTTACCTGGTCCTTTTACATTTATTCTTAATGGAAGCAGTAAATTGCCTAAACTGTTTAAAAATAAAAAAACAGTGGGCATTCGCATGCCCGATAATGCTATAGCGTTAGCTATTGTTCGCGAACTGGGAAATCCGCTTATGACGAGTTCTATATTTACTCGCGAAGATAGTAGTGAATACATTACCGATCCGGAATTGATTGATGAAATTTACGGAAATCAGGTGGATTTGGTGATTGATGGCGGTTTTGGCGGATTGATTCACTCCACGATTGTTGATTGTACGCAGGATGCCCCCGAAATTATTCGCGAAGGGGCAGGAGAGTTGGTAGATTAGAATTACGATAAGACAACGAAATTCAAATAATATTTTTTTAGAACGCAGATTACGCAAATTGCCGCAAATAAAAATTTGTTTCAACTTAAATTTATGAAACACGTAAGTTTGCGGTAATTTGCGTAATTTGCGTTCTTTTTTGAAATACTATTGTGGTTATTTGCGGTTTAAATGCCAATTATGGTTCGCTAATTCTCAACTGAAATTAGTAACTTTGCATTTCTTATTTTTAGCAAACAAATGTCATATCAAACATATACGCTGTCAAATGGTCTTCGCATTGTATTTAAACCGGATAATTCGGCGGTTTCATATTGCGGATTGATTATTAACACAGGCTCTCGTGATGAAGAAAAAAATGAGCACGGAATGGCTCACTTCATCGAACACATGTTGTTTAAAGGAACGGAAAAACGCCGTTCAAGCCATATTATCAATCGGTTAGAGAATGTAGGCGGAGAGCTAAATGCTTATACCTCGAAAGAAGAAACTGTGGTTTACGCTGCGGTTCTTAACGAATATTTCGAACGGGCAATGGAGCTTATTGCCGATATAACGTTACATTCGGTATTTCCTCAGAAGGAAATAGACAAAGAAGTCGTGATAATTGTTGATGAAATACAATCGTACAATGATAGCCCTTCGGAATTGATTTACGACGATTTCGAGGAATTGATTTTTGCAAATCATCCGATAGGTCATAACATTTTAGGCGAGCCGGAGTTACTGAGAGGCTATAAAACTGCCAATGCATTCGATTTTGTTCAAAAGCATTATAAACCTGACGAAATGGTGTTTTTGGCGATGGGTGACTTGAACTTTGAACGACTAAAACGTTGGGCAGAAAAGTATTTTCAAACCGAAAACGCTGATAAGCGAATTCTGAATCGTCAAAGTCCGCTTAATTATGTTCCAACTCGTGTCGAGATAGATAAGAATACGCATCAGGTGCATTGTATGATTGGTAACAGGGCGTATGATTTGTATCATCCAAAGCGGTTGGGGATGTATTTGCTTAATAATATTCTCGGCGGACCGGGGATGAATAGTTTACTGAATTTATCGCTTCGCGAAAAGCATGGATTAGTATATAACGTAGAATCCAGTTTCCAGCCTTTTACCGACACCGGAATGTGGAGCGTGTATTTTGGTTGCGATGTTGAGAATGCAAAAAAATGTGAGCAATTGGTCTATAATGAGTTGCAAAAGCTTAGAGAGCAACTTATTCCCGATAGTACGCTGAAAAAATACAAGCTTCAGCTAATGGGACAGATGGCCATTTCGATGGAGCAAAAAGAAAATCTTGCTCTTAGTTTAGGAAAAAGTTATTTGCGCTATGGGAAAATAGAAAGTATTGAAGAAATGAAACAAAAGCTGGATCAGATTACTTCTGCCGATCTTAAAGAAATAGCTTCAGAAATATTTGCTCCCGAAAAATTGTCTGTACTTAAATACAATTAATAATTATTAATTGATAATTGATAATTGATAATTGATAATTGATAATTGATAATTGATAATTG
>JBBIID010000259.1:0-1475 GCA_037446675.1 Paludibacter sp. | reverse complement strand
ATAATTGATAATTGATAATTGATAATTGATAATTGATAATTGATAATTGATAATTAACCATTAACCATTGTTGACTGATAACTGAAAAAAATGAAACTCGAAGATTATATAAGTTCACATTCTGATGCCGAACCTGAGTTTTTGGCGAAGATTAATCGCTCGACGCATTTGCGCATGATTAACCCGCGGATGCTTTCCGGGCATTTCCAGGGGCGTGTTTTGTCAATGTTCAGTCATATGATAAAACCGGAAAGAGTACTCGAAATAGGAACATTTACAGGATATTCTGCTTTGTGTCTGGCCGAAGGAATGCCAGCTAACGGCATGCTTTACACTATTGATTGCGACGACGAACTCGAAAGTTTTATACTTCAAAACTTTGAAGCGTCGGAACACAGCCAAAAACTGAAACTGATAATCGGCGATGCTCTTGAGGTTATTTCAAAGTTAGATGAAACATTCGATTTGGTTTTTATCGATGCCGATAAAGCTGAATATCAGTCATATTACGAAGCTGTATTACCTAAAGTTAAAAGTGGTGGGTATATTTTGGCCGACAATACGTTGTGGGACGAGAAAGTATTAAAACCAGTTGATCCCAAGGACAAGGATACGATTGCAATTATGCAGTTCAACAGTTTTATATCAACCGACGAGAGGATAGAAAAGGTGTTGTTGCCCATTAGAGATGGGTTGACGTTGATGAGAAAGAAATAATTAAAATCCATAAAACATGTATATTTACGAACTGGAACTAAAAGTGCGCGATTATGAATGCGACATTCAGGGTGTTGTGAATAATTCTGTGTACCAAAATTATCTGGAACATACTCGTCATGAGTTTTTAGTCGAAAATGATATAAGCTTTGCGGCGTTACACAACAAAGGAATTGATGCCATGGTATCGAGTATTGAGATAGCCTACAAAACGCCTCTTAAACCGGGCGACAGTTTTATTTCCAAGCTTTATGTCGCAAAAGAAGGGGCTCGTTATGTGTTCCATCAGGCTATTTTTCGCAAATCGGATGATAAATTAGCTATAAAAGCAAAAGTAAACGCGGTGGTAGTCGTAAATGGGAAGTTGACAGCAGCTTTACCTGAATTTGACGAACTGGTGACTCGTAGTGAGGTTAAGTTGTCATAAACTTTTCGGCCGTTTTGTGTGTTTATCAGAGAAACAATTGAGAATTATATTTATTTAATCTGCATAAATTAAGATGAATGAGTTTTTAGAGACTGAAGAAAATATTGTAAAGATGCTTAAAACGGTATTCGATCCCGAAATACCAGTAAATATATACGATCTTGGGCTGATTTATAAAATCGAATTAGAAAAAGATGGGCATTTAACGATTGACATGACCCTTACAGCGCCAAATTGTCCGGCTGTTGACTTTATTGTGGAAGATGTTCGCATGAAAACAGAAGGGCTTATGGGTGTTACAAGCGTAGATGTAAATATTGTTTACGATCCA
>JBBIID010000258.1:0-5020 GCA_037446675.1 Paludibacter sp. | reverse complement strand
TTTGTAAGTTTCACCACCCAAATCATCGGGGTCGTTGACGTAACCACCTTCATGAGAGAGCACTTTTGAAAGTGCTAAATTGAATTTTGCCATACATGTAGATTTTTTAGAGCCATGAGTTGAGGCCTCACCCCAACTCTCTCTTTGAAGAGTGGGAGGCTATAGACTCAATGGTTGTGATTTATGATTGGCAAAATTGGTAGGTTTTAATTGATTTTATTCACAAGTTGTACCCAATTGGGAGAAAATAAATATTGAAAAAAATAGCGTGTTTATTATTGATATTCTCAATTATAAACACGCTTTCAGTAAACAAAATAGTGATAGTGAACATGTAATAATGTTTATCTCTGAAATTTTATAATTCAGATCAAATTATTTGTTTTTAAAACCCCAAGTTATTCCCAATTGGGTAAGCCAAAAAATGATTATGTGTTTTTTATTTTTTTCGCGAAACTGACTTTTACTAGCTATAAATCTTCTTCCATTTTTCGTAATAAAGCGGCTTTGAGATTGTCAATATATTTAGTCGGCGTAGATCTGACTTTAATTTCAAGATAAGTACGGTATATATCGGTCAGTCGCACATTAAAAATTTGTTCGAAAAAAGCGGTCAATTCTCTAATCTCGCAATGTCCTTTATTTAAACTCCCCGAAGCATACAAAGCATATATAAGTTCAACCAATGCTGTTTTACTATCGGTCCATTGGAGGGTGTTATTATCGCAAAACCCAGGTTGTCCCCAATGAGGATTTGAAGCTTTGATAGATAATGCCTCCAATTCTTTGTTTAGATACACTTCAAGTCGATCGTGTGCCATGATTTTTGCAATCATATAATCGTGACTTGTAGAAAAATCCGGATCGACATAGAACATTAGACTGTCCTGATATAAATGGAGGTCTTCTTTACCTCGTATAAAATATTTATCGTCAAGATAAGTTGAATTCATGCGATAATATTGATAAAATTCAAGATTGTTGTTAAAAAAGAAAGTCAGCTTTGCAAGCTCTTGGCAAAGGAACTTTTTCTGAACCTCGTAGCTTCCGAGTGGACGTCTGCTTTCAATATTGAATATCTTTACATGGTAAATCAGCTTGCTGAAAATATCGGGTTTTAGTTCTTTGAAAAATAAAATTTCGTCTTCCTCATTTTGAAACGAATATTTTAAAATAAATGCCTTGAGTTGGCTCAAGGCATCTTTAATGCAGTGCACAGACTTTTGATTTTTTATAATTATGTCGGTTTCTTCTAAATCAATTGCTTGTAGTTTAATATTTATTTCTTTTTTGAGTTTTGTTGTAAAACTGACCATGATCTAATAGTTGTCATACCATTCAACATATAAAAATAGAGTATATACTGTAACATATTGCCATATTTATCTTAGTCTTAATTCAGACGGGTTATAGCCATACATTTGTTTAAATGCAGTTGAAAAATGAGAGAAGTTTTCAAACCCGACATCAACATATGCGTCTGAAGGTCTTAAATGTTGTTGTTCGATCAGGAAATGTGCGTGTTCAAGACGCTTTTTTATCAGCCATCTTTGAGGAGGAGCATCAAATGTTTTCTGAAAGTCGCGTTTGAAAGTCGCCAGACTTCTTCCTGTTAGTCTGGCAAATTTCTCAATTGAAACATTGAACATGAAATTTCTATTCATAAATGATTCAATGTCAATTTTATATGGCTCATTGAAATCAAACAATACTTCCCTGAAAACAGGTGAAAGTTGTAATAAAAGCTCGATTGCCTCTTTTGTTTTTAGCTCAGCTAATGCATTACTTAGTTGCGTTGGTTTATCGAAATATGGAATTAATGAATCAAAATATCCTTTAATGAAAGGAGTAGGGTTAATTGATATTATCGACTCTCCATTATATCGCTTTTGCGATTGAATATGGTTCTCAATTGCATAACTTTTCAGAATGTCCTGAGTGAAAAAAATATTCACAGACTTTAATCCAGAACCATCTGAAGGAGGAATTTTGACAGTCTTAGTAAGTTGATTTCGTTTTATCAACCCAATGCTACCTGGTTCAGCTTTTATAGTTCCTTTTTCCGTAAAGAAATGAATTTCTCCCGAAATTAAATAAGCCAAAGCATGTTCAGAAACAAATTGTTCAAGTCCTCTCTCTTTTTCTTCCACGCAGGAATACAAAATATTGTTTTGATATATGTTTGACATTTTTGATTTATTTTATTTGGCTCATAATGAATTTATCCATCAGTTTATCTGATAACACCCAACGAAAGAATAATGTCGGTTTTGCCAGATAACCAGCTGCATAGCGAGTTCTTGGATTTTTTGCGGTTATAGCCTGGTAAATGAGTTTGGCAATAGCAATAGGTTCCATGTTTTTTTCAACTGTACCATCGAAAGCATTGTACATTTTGTCAGCCATATTTTTATATGCAGTGTTTCCAGAAACTTTTGTCATATTGTTGAATGCGATTCCTGCCCATTCCGATTTTACACCACCTGGTTCAATTACAACAACATCTATTCCAAACTGTTTCACTTCGTTACGAAGACTATCACTTAATCCTTCAATAGCGAATTTACTAGCATGATACCATCCTCCAAACGGGGTTGCCATTTTTCCTCCAATAGATGAGATGTTTATGATCTTTCCCCAACTTTGCCTCCTCATGTATGGAAGAACTAATTGGATTAATCTTGCCGCTCCAAACACATTTACTTCTAATTGATATTTTGCATCCAGTAATGGAACATCTTCTATAGCTCCGTATGAACCAAATCCAGCGTTATTTATTAAGACGTCTATATGTCCTTCTTTGGAAATAATAGATTGAACACCTTTCACTAACGATTCTTCATTAGTAACATCCATTTCAACTGTGTTGATTCCGAAAGTTGTAAGATCTTTCATTTTACCAGTTCTTCTGGCTGCACCGTACACGACAAATCCATTATTTGCTAAGAAAATGGCTGTCGCTCTTCCTATACCGGCTGATGCTCCGGTTATTAATACTATTTTTTTCATATTTATTTTTTTGTACAAAGATATTTGTATATGTTAGCTTTAATTTTTCTGAGAAGTTCAAATTGTTTTTCCAAGAAGCTCACACGTATAATCTTTTTTAATTAGGATATAATCAAAAATGATCCTGCTTAATTTTTTCAAGTTGAACTTCAGTACGATACTTTTCATTGTGAATGTAAGATACAGACTCTTCTATGTGACCAATGGTTCCTATTATAAATGCTCCTAATGCGATTCCAACCCAGAAGTCTTTTGTGGTAGTGAACAATACTATCAATCCAAAAACAAAGAATAATGACCAGAATATTCGAATTACGATCCAGTTCTGATGTATTTTTTCGGTTTTCTTGTATTCATGGGATATGAAGTTTTTCGGTGTTTTTTGATAGAGTTGAGTTTTAAGGGGAATTGTCTGTTGAGCATTATAATATGTCATGTATCCCCCAAGTATAAATATTAATCCACCTATTAATAATGGGATAGCCATTCCCTTTAGTAGAGCAGTCGTTGTCGGTATTTTGAAAAATACAATCGCAGTTAGAGTTACAATGATGCCAACGATACTTGCAGACAATAAACCGTGCCGAGCTTCAGTTTGATAATATGTAATAATTTGTTGAGTAAAATCCATAGTGTTTTTCCATTTAACCGATTAGTAATATATTATTCTTTAATAAAGCCCAACTGTCTATACATATCCAACATATCTTCTGTAAACCATGCTTCTGCTATTTTACCATTTTCTATCCGGTATATTCCAATACCGTCCCATATTGCTGTTTTGTTGGTTGCTTTATTGCCCATAAAATCACCAATGTTTTTTCCGCTATTTGAGAAATACAACACTACTTTATCACCTGAAGTGATAATATCTTTCACTTTTAGTAACATGTTGTTAAAAGAGCTATTTACAGAGTTTGTGAGCATTTTCTTGTAGTTATCTATCCCTACTACCTCAGTGTTACTCATGTGCCACCGCATATCTTTAGACCACAGTTCGTCAACCAGTTCAAAATGCCTGTTATTGATTACTTCGTTGACAAAACGCAGAACAATAGCCTTGTTTGTTTCTACAGTATTAAGTGTTGTGTTTCTCTGTTCAGTTTTTTTCTTATTGAGTGCATTTATGAGAAATTGTTGTGAAGCTTTTCTTGCCTGAACGGCTTCAGGAATGTCGGTAAAATTGGTAAAAGCATGCCACATTCCTTCTGAACATAATAATTCCGTTGAAACACCAGCGTCATTTAATTTCCAGTACAAGCGTGAAGCATCGCTTAATAGTGCATCTCTTGTTCCCGTAACAATAGAGGTGGCGGGAAAATCGGTTGCATAATCCGCATTGATGGGCGATACAAGCGGATCTGTCATCGATGCATCTCCTACGAATGGTTTTATCATCATTTTGTCCGCCATATTTTGATATGCCAGCAAGTCCCTTCCATCATTTGATAAACGCGAATCACCATTACCAGTCATGTCAACGCAAGGTGACAACAAAGAAATAGAGTTTATCATTGGCAATTTTAATTCTTTTGCCTTCAATAGCATAGCCAACATGTGAGTGCAACCTGCAGACGTGCTAACTCCAACGATATTATCGGGATTGTATTTTGAGACCAAATATTCATAGACTTTGACGCATTCGTTCATGGCCACTGGGAATTTAGCTTCAGGGGCCAAATGGTAATCAATAGCATACATTTTATATCCTAATTCATTAGCCATTAACATGCCTGTGCGATCGGTAGCAGACCCCATTACAAAGCCACCGCCATGAATGTAAATGATAATTTTGTCTTTGTTCTTTGATTTAATGTTTTGTGGCGTTATGACATAAGTATGTACTCCACTAATGGTCGTGTCTTGAATGTCCGGGTTGAATTTTTTCTTCATTTCGTCCAACTGGCCTTTTTCCATTTCTGCAAACTGTCCTCTTGCTTTCACAAGAGCTTTGTCCGAAATGTTTACTAACGGAACTCGTACGTACTTGAGTGTCTTTAATGTATCATAC
>JBBIID010000257.1:288-5029 GCA_037446675.1 Paludibacter sp. | reverse complement strand
TGCAAACTTAAATTTGAATCCGGGTTGGGGGCAAGCGACTGTTCAATCAAAAATACAGGTTGGATCGGATGATATAATAAAGTACGCTAACTTTAACTATCAAGGAACTACATTTGACCACATTTATCCTGTTTCGGCAAATATGAAATATTTACATATTGATATTTGGACTGTTGAAGAAACTTCAGTTGCAGTTTATCCTATTTGTTGGAACGGATCAGCAAACGAAACTGAAAGATTTAAAACCATAACATTAACTGGTGCTGATTACGGTGTCTGGAAAAGTTTCGATATCCCAATGACTGATTTTACAACTCAAGGTTTGACCATGAATGATGTCTATCAAATTAAACTTGTAGGTTCAGGTGGAAAAACAGTTTACTTTGATAATATCTATTTTTGGACCGATGTGACACCATCGCTTACTGTTTCGACCGCAGCATTAACCATTGCTCAACCAGAGAATAGCACCAATACATTCGATATTAATACAACAAGTAGTTGGACTGCTGCAAGTGATCAAACTTGGGTAACACTTAGTAGTACAAGCGGTACAGGAAATTCAACTATTACATTAACAGCTAGTGCGAACTCTGATTACTCTACAAGAACAGCAACTGTGACAGTTACTGGAAGCACAACCAAAACTGTTGTTGTAACACAAAGTCCACAATTGCCTGCAGCGCCATCTGCACCAATGGTTCTTGCTGATAAAGTAAAATCGGTTTATTCTGATACCTATACTCCTGCTGTAACAGTGACTGCATTTGATGCTTGGTGGGAAATGACTTTCTCTACTGTTACTTTCTCTACAGGTAACGATGGGAAAAAAGCAGTGTCAACCTCTAACGGAGGCTGTGCAAGTCCAACTTTTGAAGGTACTCCATTGGATGTTACCGACATGAATTATGTACACGTAGATATTTTTCCTTTATCCACACTGGATATTCAGCTTCAATTTATTACGGTTACTGCTACAACTGCAAATTGGGTTTCTTTGGGAACTGCTACTGTAAATCAATGGAACAGCTTTAATATCCCGTTATCTTCTTTTACTAATGCAATAAAAACAGATTTAAAACAAGTAGGATTTAGAACTAACCTTTCGAAAGGTACGTTCTACATGGATAATCTTTATTTCTACAATGATTTAGGAACATCTGTTTCAGAAGTTGCTGCACATAATAATAATGTATCTTGTTATCCGAATCCGGCAAAAGATCAGATAACAATTAAGGCTCAATCAGAAATAGCTGAGGTAATGGTACGAAATCTAATTGGACAAAATATCAAAGTGATTCCTGTGAATAGTTTGGAAACCAACATTAGTTTGAATGATCTTGCTACAGGAAATTATATCCTTACAATGAAACTTTCGGATGGAAATACGGTAAATCGTAAGTTGGTGAAAGAATAAACAATCAGAGCAGGCTTATGAAATTTTTCGTAAGTCTGCTATTTTCTAAATTATTATTTAATCACATTAACTATTTGACACATGAAAAAAATTAAACTCACTCTACTTGTAGTTGCTGTGCTTGGAACAATATGTACTGTTTCTGCTCAGCCTACTACTTCTGCACCAACTCCACAAGCACGTTCTGCAGGAAAAGTAATTTCAATTTTTAGTGATGCGTATACGAGTGTTGCTGGTACTGATTTTAATCCTAATTGGGGACAAGCAACACAGGTATCTACTATTCAAGTTGGAGCAGACAACGTTTTAAAATACGCTGGTCTAAATTACCAGGGAACTAATTTAAACGGTACGGTTAATGCATTAACAATGAACAAGCTCCATGTCGATGTATGGAGTTCAGATGCAACTTCATTTCAGATTACTCCCATTAGTTCAGGACCAAAAGAAAAATTAGTTACTTGTACTCCATTAGTTCAAAACCAATGGAATAGCTTCGATTTAGATTTGTCGCAGTTTACTGGAGTTTTAATGTACGACATTTTTCAATTTAAAGTAGTTGGTAACGGCACAGTATATATAGATAATCTATATTTTTATGATAATACTGCAACTGAGGATACACAAGCACCAACAAATTTTACAGCTACAAAAGGTGCTGTGACTTCTGAAACTGTGGAATTACTTTTGAATGCGACTGATAACTCTGGAGCAGTAAATTATGAAATTAATTATGATAACACAACTTTAACTGTTGGAGGTGCATCAGGTACACAAAGAACTTATACTATTGGGAATCTGCAAGGTGGAACAAATTACTCTTTCTCCGTAACTTGTAAAGATGTTTCAGGTAATATTACTGCCAACAGTCCAATAGTAATTTCTGCGAGCACAGGAATGGCTATTCCCGCTGCACCAACACCAGCACTTTCTGCAGACAAAGTGATTTCAATTTTCAGCGATAGCTACACTAACATTGCTGGAACTAACTTCTATCCTGGTTGGGGACAAAGTACTCAGGCTTCGGAAATAGATTTGGCGGGAAACAAGACCATGAAATTCACCAATTTTAATTATCAAGGAATTGAGTTGGGAAGTCATGTGGATGCAAGCTCGATGTATAAACTTCATGTTGATATTTACCCGGTTAGTGAAACTTCGATTGGTTTAACTCCAATTAGTCCGGGAAAAGAACTACCAACATCTTTAGGAACACTTACAGCAAATCAATGGAATAGCTTTGATATTCCTCTAACAACTTATGCTGCAGGAAATATTGTTTGGTCAGATATTTTCCAATTTAAATTTGATTCTGGAACTGGAAATATTTTTTATATGGATAACCTATATTTCTACAACGAGGCTACCGGATTAAATGATATAGCAGACAAATATGGAGTTAATTGCTATATACAGAATAAAAATAATTTAGTTGTTAGCTCTGATTTGGAATTGAAGTCGATAGAAATACGCAGTATAACTGGTCAATTAGTTAAATCAGTAAGTATTGACGGTGCTGAAAATGTTATTGATATCAGTTCTTTATCCTCTGGTAATTATCTTGTGTCAGTTCGATTAGTTAATGAATTGACTGCAACATTAAAATTGATAAAATAATAAATCTAATTTAAGCAAGGGCATGGATTGTTGCATGCTTATTCATGCTCTTGCTTACCTTCAAAACAGATTTGTTTATGGAGTAAACCATAAAACCAAACGAAGTTCTTAGGTTTACTTACTTTCTGTTTATTAATCAGTTAAAAATATAGTCAGTTGCTTGGCTTCTTAATTCCAAAATCGTACGATTTTGTGAATAGGGTTTTTATTGTCTCTTTTTGCTAAGAATTTCTAAAGGCGTATACATCATAAAATTAGGAAATTCTGCATGCAAATTTATCGTAAGATAATTTCAGTTTAATTTGTCAGCAGGTTGTTTATTTCTGGTAATCTGCTGAATAAAGCTTCTAAATTGGATAGTTAAGGTATTTATAAATAATAATTTTTCAACATTATGTATTCCAGACGGACATTTTTATTAGCAATACTATTAGTTTTTTTTATAGGTTTTACTAGTGCTCAGGTAGGCCAAATAATTTGGCAAGACAATTTTGATAATTTAGATGGATCCATCTGGAATACAGTTGTTGGAAATGGATGCAATGAAGGCCCGGGATGTGGTTGGGGGAATCAGGAATTAGAGTATTATTCTCCGAATAACGCATCAATTGAACCCATTTCAGGCGAACAAGGAAACAATGCTTTGGTAATTCAGGCGAAAAGAGAAGCATTAGGTGGTAGCCAGTTTTCGTCCGCAAAATTAACGTCGCTTAATAAAATGGCGATAAAATACGGAGTAATTGAAGTTCGTATGAAATCGCCGGATATAAAAACCGGACTTTGGCCGGCAGTATGGTTGTTAGGCACTAATCAGGAATCGGTAGGTTGGCCCAGATGTGGTGAAATGGACATGATGGAAATGGGTCAGTCGGCAGCCGAAAGAACTCGTCAGGGTTTTGGTTCTTCGGCACTTAATAATTATGTGGGATCTAACTTGCTATGGTATTCAACAGAGGCTTGTTCAGGAAGTAATGCTTCATGTGCAGCAAGTATTGCTTATGATACCTACTATGATCAACCTTATGTTTCTTCATCGCCTCTGAATGATCGTTTCGTTATTTACAGAATGTATTGGGACGATAAAAGTATTCGATTTACAGTCGAAGATAATGGTTTCGAATACGACCTTTATACTAATCCGTTCCCGATTACGGCTAAGGAATCTGTTTTTCAACAGCCTTTTTATTTTATCATGAACCTCGCTGTAGGTGGAACATTTACCGATGCAACAGCAGCTTCGCAAGTTACAGCTCCGCTGCCTTCGAAAATGTACATCGACTACGTTCGTGTTCGAAAATGGAATGGAAAAGGTGAAGTGATTCTTCCCGGAGAATTAATGGCCAGTGCCGGATCCGATCAGGTAATTACCGCCGGAACTCAGGCAACTTTAGATGGCGGAGGATCTTACGGAAATATCACAAGCTACGTTTGGAGCGAAAATGGAACACAGATTGCAACAGGAAAAACTGCTACAGTTACTTTAACATCGGGAGTTCACACAATAGATTTAACCGTACAGGATAATGCTGGTAATACTGCAACCGATCAGGTCTTGATTCAGATTGGAAACAGTGCTGTTGGTGAGGTTATCTGGCAGGAAGATTTTAATTCATTTAACCCTGAAATATGGAATGCAGTTGTGGGCAATGGTTGTGAGGGAGCCAGTGGTTGTGGTTTTGGAAATCAGGAACTTGAATATTACAATGG
>JBBIID010000257.1:0-231 GCA_037446675.1 Paludibacter sp. | reverse complement strand
GTTATTCAGGCAAAGAAGGAGACAGTTGGAACTAATCAGTTTACTTCTGCAAAACTAACAACCGAAAACAAACTGGCAATCAAATACGGAATGATAGAAGTTCGCATGAAAACCCCGAATATTGATAATGGTTTGTGGCCTGCTGCCTGGCTGTTGGGTACAAATTATAGCACTGCGGGCTGGCCATATTGTGGAGAAATCGATATGATGGAAATGGGGCACAAAGCATCT
>JBBIID010000256.1:4466-5036 GCA_037446675.1 Paludibacter sp. | reverse complement strand
GATTCGTTAGTGATTATTGGCGATAACACTACACTTCGCGAATATGTAACTGTAAACAGAGGAACAGCTGCTAAAGGAAAAACCGTAATTGGAGATAATTGTTTGCTGATGGCTTATTGCCATGTTGCTCACGACTGTGTTGTTGGAAACAATGTGATTATGTCCAACGCAACTCAACTGGCAGGCGAAGTGGTGGTTGATGACTTTGCAATTTTGAGTGGTGGTGTGTTGGTGCATCAGTTTACGCATATCGGTTCGCATGTGATGATACAAGGAGGTTCGAAAGTAAACAAAGATGTTCCTCCGTTTGTAACTGCCGGCCGCGATCCGTTGTCGTATGCAGGGATTAACTCGATCGGACTTCGTCGCCGTGGCTACACTAACGAACAAATTCGCGATATTCAGGATGTTTATCGTTACATTTATTTGTCGGGAATGAATACATCTCACGCCGTAGAACGTATTCAAGCAGAACTTCCGGCAACGAAAGAACGTGACGAAATCCTGTTGTTTGTGAAAAATTCGCCAAGAGGAATTATAAAAGGATACTTTGAGTAAGCAGAAGTAAGG
>JBBIID010000256.1:0-4426 GCA_037446675.1 Paludibacter sp. | reverse complement strand
AATTTACTCCTTATTCTTAGCCAATTAATTATATATGGTTATGGAAAATAAAATTGATGAAGCACCAAAGAAAAGCTTGAATTTTATAGAAGCTTTTGTAGAGCAGGATCTGAAAGATGGTAAAAACGGAGGACGTATTCAGACGCGTTTCCCGCCGGAACCAAACGGATACTTGCACATTGGTCACGCGAAAGCAATTTGCCTCGATTTTGGTGTTGCCAAAAACTATGGCGGAATTTGCAATCTTCGTTTGGATGACACGAACCCGGTAAAAGAAGATGTTGAATATGTTGACTCTATTCAGGAGGACATCAAATGGTTGGGCTACAACTGGGCGAACGTGTATTATGCTTCCGATTATTTCCAGCAATTGTGGGATTTGGCAATTGAATTAATAAAAAAAGGCAAAGCATATATTGATGAGCAATCGGCTGAAACTATTGCAAAGCAAAAGGGAAGTCCGACTGTTCCGGGAATTGAAAGTCCGTTTCGCAATCGTCCGATTGAAGAAAATCTGGAACTATTCCTGAAAATGAATACGGGAGAGATTGCCGAAGGAGCTATGGTGCTTCGTGCAAAAATCGATATGGCTTCTTCAAATATGCACTTCCGCGATCCATTGATGTATCGTGTGATTAACTCGCATCCACATCATCGTACGGGTTGGACATGGAAAGCGTATCCGATGTACGACTATGCTCACGGACAGTCCGATTATTTCGAAGGGGTGACACATTCGTTGTGTACGCTGGAATTCGAAGTGCATCGTCCGCTTTACGATTGGTTTATCGATCAGTTTAAAGATTCGGATTATCGCCCCAGACAAATTGAATTCAACCGTTTAAACCTGACCTACACCGTAATGAGCAAACGTAAAATGTTACAGTTGGTTCAGGAAGGTTTGGTTAGTGGCTGGGACGATCCGCGTATGCCGACTATTTGCGGACTTCGTCGTCGTGGATATTCTCCGGAATCGATTCATAATTTCATCGACAAAATCGGTTACACAAAATTCGAAGCGCAAAATGACATAGGCTTGCTAGAACACTCTGTTCGCGAAAGTCTGAATAAAACAGCAACTCGCGTAAATGCAGTGATTGATCCGGTGAAACTAATCATTACCAATTATCCCGAAGGAAAAGTGGAAATGATGGAAACCATAAACAATCCGGAAGATGAATCGGCTGGAAAACGCGAAATTGCATTTACTCGCGAATTGTACGTTGAGCGTGATGACTTTATGGAAGATGCACCGAAAAAATACTTCCGAATGACTCCGGGACAGGAAGTTCGTTTGAAAAGTGCTTATATCATTAAATGTACAGGCTGCAAGAAAGACGAAAACGGCGAAGTATTGGAAGTTTATGCCGAATACGATGAGCAAACAAAAAGCGGTATGCCAGAAGCCAACCGTAAAGTGAAAGGAACGCTTCACTGGGTATCGGCAACTCATTGCTTGGATGCCGAAGTTCGGTTGTACGATCGTTTATTCAGTGTGGAAAACCCTTCTGCCGACGAACGTAACTTCCGCGAATTACTTAATCCGGGTTCATTAAAAACTTTGGAAAATTGTAAAGTGGAAGCTTCGCTTGGAAATGCAAGTGCATTGGATCAGTTCCAATTCCAGCGTATTGGTTATTTTAACGTCGATCCGGATTCTAAACCTGAAAAATTGATCTTTAACCGCACTGTTTCACTTAAAGACAGTTGGGCAAAAGAGAAAGAAAAATAAACACTGGTTTTCAGATTATTGGATATAAGAAACCGTAGCAATGAAATGCTACGGTTTTTTTGTTGTCATATTTTCTTCACATCAATTACATTTAAGCATAACTTTTTTGGAACAATGTTGTAATACGCCTCCTATACTTTTGCGTCAAATTAATTAAAGGAAAACAGAAAACAAAATTCGGTAGTTGAAGAATTTTGTTGAACGAAACAAAGAAATTTTTTTTGATGAAAAAGCTCTCTACATTTCAAGTTCGAAAATTCAGCTTTCTAAGATCCATTATTTCAGCTATATTCATTTTGTCGGCTTCTCTCGTTTTTGCTCAGAGCGGCTCGATAAAGGGAAAAATAATTGATGCTGATACTAAAGAACCTTTGATTGGTGCTGCGGCAATGATCAAGGGTACCACGTTGGGTGCCGCATCCGACTTTGACGGGAACTACATTATTACAAACGTAAAACCAGGAAAATATTCAATATCGGCAAGTTACATTTCTTATAAACCGCTGACAAAAGACAATATAACGGTAGAAGCCGGAAAAGAAACAGTAATTGATTTATTGCTGGAATCGGCAAACATAAGTCTTAAGGAAGTAGAATTAGTTGCGAAAGCCAACAGAGAAAGTGAAAATATCCTGCTGATGGAGCAAAAACAAGCTCTAGTTGCAACGCAGGTTGTTGGAGCGAAAGAAATGTCGAGAAAAGGAATTGGCAATGCTGAAGCTGCCGTTTCGCAGGTTTCTGGTGTTTCGAAACAGGAAGGAGTAAAAAATGTGTTTGTTCGCGGGTTGGGCGATCGTTTCAATTTCACGACACTCAATGGCTTTCCTATTCCGTCAGAAGATCCTGAATACAAAAATATCTCACTTGATTTCTTCGGTTCGGATATTATTCAAAATATTGGAGTAAGCAAAGTATTTTCTGCCAACAATTATAGCGATGCCGGAGGTGCTGTGGTTGATATCACGACCAAAGAGCTGGTTGGCAATAAAGAACTGAATCTGGATTTATCCGGAGGATATAACCCGCAAGGTTTTGGTGCGGATTTCATGAAAATGGATGGAGTAAATTATTGGGGCGTTTCTAAAAATGTTGAGCCTGAAAATTATAGAACCGATTATCGTTACGGGAATAGCCTGAATCCGTTTAAAACGAATATGCCTCTAAACCATGGTTATGGTTTTTCGGCGGGTAAAAGTTACAAAGTTGGCAAAAACAGCGATCCGCTTTTATTCTATGTTGTTGGTTCTTACAGCACGAAATCATCATTTACTCCTGAAAAAAGCACCGATGCGACTAATAACGGAACGGAACATGACGTAAAAACAGGAAATAAATCATCGATTGGAATAAATCAGTTGTTGTTGGGTAATATAAGTTATCTTATCAATAAAAAGCATCAGCTGGATTATAATTTTATGTTGATACATGACAACAGCCAATATGTGGGTGAGTATTATATCACAACTTCGAGCGACTTTAATAATACTTCAGGAAGCGGTTTTATGCGCCGGCAGCAATCAAATGATAATTTATTGATGGTTAATCAACTCTCGGCTAAACTTAATCTAAATGAAAGCAACAAGCTTGATGTTGGTGTTTCATATAATAAAGTTATAGGTACAGAACCTGATAGACGCAGTGATGTTTTATATATGAGTGATTATGGTGATTATATTCTCTATCCAAGCGAGGATGCACATATACGAAACTTCTCACAATTGATAGAAGAAGATGTGAATGCAAAAATCTCATACAATCACAGCTTGCCGAAAAAATTTAAAGATGACGCATCTGCTCTAAATTTTGGGGTGTTGAGCCGTTATTTGGTGGATAATTTTAATGCAACACAGTACTTTTTTAACGTTGCAGGATTCGCAGAAACCACATCACTCGAGAACTTAAATCTTGATAGCTGGCTTAATCAGGATAATTTAAACACACACAGAATTAATCCCGGCTATCGTCCAAGTCATTATGATGTTACAAAGGTCATAAATAAAGCTTATGCAAGTTTAGATTACCAATTTTCAAAAAAACTTTCCGGAAATTTAGGTTTAAGCGCTGAGCAGGTATATTTACACATTTACTATAATATACATGGTGGTGGAGAAGATGAAGATTCGAATGATATTTATCCTTTTTACGTGCTTCCGAACTTAAATTTAAAATATAATTTGGATGATAAAAATGCAATTAGACTCGGTTTAAGCAAAACATATACTTTACCGCAATCCAAAGAAATATCACCTTATCTGGATATACGTTTAACCAATTCTTATGTCGGTAATCCGGATTTGCAATTGGCTGACAATTATAATCTCGACTTGAAATGGGATAATTATTTGAGCCCTTCTGAATTAATTTCTGTGACAGGATTCTATAAATACATCATGAATCCGATAGCAAGAATCTATAAATTCAATGCAGCTGGATATTATACTTACGACAATATCAGCGATCACGCAATAGTTGCCGGATTGGAACTGGAAGCTCGCAAAAATATTATCAATAGAGTCAATACGGGAATTGAAAAAGTGTCCAAATTGTCAGCAGGTTTAAGCGCATCTTACATTTACACAAAAACTAACGTAAGTGAGAATAACGGCAAAAGTTCGGGACTCGAAGGAGCTGCTCCTTATATTGTAAATTTTGATGTAACATATGATTATTCGCATAAAAATACCTCTTTCGTTA
>JBBIID010000255.1:0-5041 GCA_037446675.1 Paludibacter sp. | reverse complement strand
TACAATACTAATCTTTCGAACAACTTCTTGGTTGATTTGGCGACTCAGGATGTGAATTTTGAAGATTCAGTATTGAATGGAGAAATTCTCAGCATAGAATTTAATGCTCCACTGACGGTGAAAGATTCGATTCCTAACGGCACTTATACTATGCTCCCAAGAACAATTACAGTGAACGACATAGTTCCTTACAGTATAGTATTTGGATATACTACCGACGATGGGTACTACTGGGGCACTTGGTACTACAGCACGGAAGCTTATAAAAAGATTAAAACAGGAAATATGACTGTAACTAAAACCGGTAACCAATACAAAATAGATTATTCTCTTTTCGACCGGTTTGGTTCTGAAGTCTCAGGCGAATACAACGGCCCATTAAGTTATATCGATGCCACACAAGAGACAGCAAGCAATGTCTCTGCTTCGAAAGTAAAAAGGAAAAATACATTGCAGAAAACAATAAACAAAAGATTTGAAAAGAGAATCACCCGGGCGAAAGCTTTTAGATTTAGGAGATAAAGAAAATATATCGTATTTTAAGAGAGTTTTATATAATAGAACTCTCTTTTTTATAAAACGAATTAAATAACGGATAAAAGAGAATAATGGATTGCTCGAATATTTTTAACCTTATCTGAATTTAAAATAATAAACGTTTTCTTGATAAAAAAAAACTAATGTTTAAAAATCCCTACCAAAAGGTTTATCTTTTTTAGTTAATAATAGTTATGTGGCAAAAACAGTCTTATCAACTATTCTTTGATATTATCATAATATAAATCGAGCTTTGCAGCATCTTAACTAAAGGACATCCTTTATTTTAAAACAAATATTGATTGTTTTTTTGTGAAACCACCTTTCCCTAGATTATTCCTATGCACGGAAACTAAAAATACTTCCATAGTCATTGTAAAACTCATTTACAACACTTATTATTAACCACTAACTTAAAAACCATTGATTAGTTCTCAGGTTAAACATCATCCCGGTTATAATTGCAAACAATGTTTACGCTAATTATTTTAAACTAAAGAGCATCTTAATTTTATTAAGATGCTCTTTTATTATTAATCTATTTTTGATCAATATTGAACAAAAATACAATCAATCCTCTAAAATTTATAAAGTAGATTATTCAAAATCATCTTCATAAAATCCAGTCTTTCTAAATCCTGAAACTTTATAAACAGTTGGTGCTGAATCATCATTAAACTCTACATAGAACACTATACTATCAGCGGCTGTCCCACTTGGGGTTGTTGCAGCTCCTTTGAGGATTTTTCCATTTGAAAACAGTGCTTTTTCATCAGGATAACTTGCTGAATGTGTTGACACAGAATCAGATGTAGCAAAAGTTTTTGCTGAATAATCAACAGCTACGACACACTTAAAAGTCCAAAAATGACCTTCATCATTGATCCACATTTCAGTACTCTTATTCGCTGCCGTATTATACGTAGTTAATGTGACAGGGCCTCCTAATCCTGCATCCTCCCATACTCCTGGACTTGACTCATATTCATAAGTCACCCACCAATCACCAGCCATATCTTGTACAGCAGTACCTCCTGGTTCGTATTTCTCGCAAGATTGAAAAGATATTGCAAAAAGAACCACAACAAATAAATATATATATTTTTTCATATTGCCAATTATTTTTTATTTAACACTACATCAAAAGAATAAGCTCCAGCATAGATTGAACTCCATTTTACAATGCCAGTTGCAGGATCAAAGACACCGTCTTTCATTTCATCTAAAGAATCTCCCCATGAATCTACATGACTTGAACAAAGCTCTAGTCTATTATCAGGTGTCAAAGATACATAACCTTTCATCTCATAAGGTGTAGATAAACCACGACCCTCAGCATAATATCCACCAAAAAGATCAGTTACAGAGAAAATACCTGGTACAACTTGTTCTAATTTAACTATATAACTGCTAAAATCTCCAGCTCCATAAATAGATGGCATATCTGAATATTTAATTATTTTGCTATTACTTAATTGTACACGTTTTGAAATCGTTGCATCAACACTATAATCACCAGATATATCAGTTGTTACAGTGGGATCATATACAAAAACTGTTCTTGTTGCCGAATTAGAGAATCCATCCACATTTACAGCAGAATAGGTAATTGTATACAAGCCAATTTTATCCGGATCAACATCTTCTGTTCCTGAGATTGTCATTTTTGTACTCACATCAACCCCATTCTCAAATGCTTTTACACCTGGTTCCGTGTAAGGAGTTCCAACTGGAAGTAAATACTGGTCACCCCCATCTAATTCAAAAGTTACATAATACGTAACCTTTGAGACATCTGCTGTTGTAATATCGTGACAAGCAGTGCACAAAAATAATCCAACAACAAATAGCCCTATTTTATATATATTTTTCATATAATTTATTTTTTTATATTATATCATACATTGATTTATGTCCCTTTTACGGTTGCCAGAAAATCTTGACTGACAATTTCTTTGATTCTTTTGGAGCATTAGCGTTCAAAGATGTTGATATCAACGGATAGTAATAGCGATTCAAGAGCGTATTCACAGGAACTTCTGATGGAGCACCTGCAGGAAAAATTAGTTTTCCAACTTCATATTTACTTGGATCAGCTAAAATGTCTGCTGCTGAACTACTACAAAAAGTAGGAACGCCCAATCGACGTACTTCACACCATGACTCAAATCCATTTACACAGCCTAAGGCTATCCATTTTTGTAACCCAATTTTTTCTAAACCAGAAGCATCTGACCAAGCATATGGTCTTCCTGTAGCGTATAAACTTGCGGAACCAGAAACACCTGCTTGTGCAAACGATGCGTCTATACCCGCTTCATAAGCTGATTTTGCAGCGCCAAACTGATTATTCCTTAAGGCCGCCTCAGCTTTAAAGAATTCAATCTCGGCAAGCGTAATTAAATATGCTGGGGCAGTAGCAACAAACTTTGGTGTTGAAAACTTAGTCAAAGGATCAGTATTTGAGTCATAAAAAGTCCCTGGGACACCACCTCTATGATTACCTCCATCAGCTGGTTTGTCAAAACGAGCATCTAAACGTGGGTCATTATAAGCAAGTAATGTATTTACATAAGCTGCTGGAGCCATGTGATCTGCTTTACCAAAGAAAATAGCAGCATCGGTATACCAAGGATTTCTTTTTGTACCATTGTCCTCCCAGCATGTGTAAGCAACATCAGCTGTAGGAAAATCATTTTCAGCTATCAAAGCATTCACTTCATCTTTAACACCAGACCAATTTACAGAAGCTTGACGCATTAATATCTTCAATTTCAACGCTTTCGCAAAAGAAATCCATTTAGACGTTGAATTTGCACCAAACAATAAGTTTTGATCAGTAACTAAAGAATTTCCAACTTTAGTAAGAGCTTCGTTTAATTCAGACAAGATTCCATCATAAACAACCTGACCCTCATCGTACTTTGGTTGCGCAACATTTGATCCTTTCAATGCTTCGGTATAAGGAATCTCTCCAAAAATATCTACTAATGATTGAAAAGCAAAAGCTTTAATCGTTGTTGCAGCCAAATAAGTTCCCCATTCTTCAGTTTTTGCAGATTCTGTTCTTACATACTCAGCATTTACAAGACAAAGGTTATACATATCAGAATATGCCCGATTACCACTTACCGCTTGAGGTCTAAATTGAGTATAATCTCTATAGTTAGGAGCACCAACTCCCTGATCAAAATACTGAATCACAAAACTAGCTTGATTGTACATTGTTCCTCCGTAAGTTGTTGCTAAAGCTAATTCCGCTTGAGGCAAAACCAATTCTGGAGTTACTGATTCTGGAGTATTAGGGTCTTTATTAATATCTAACCAATCCGTACAAGAGGTCAGTAATAATCCACCCAATACTATTGAAAATAATATCTTTTTCATAAAATTATATTTTATATTTGTGTTATAAGCGATTAAAATTTCACTAGGACATTAAAACCATATCTACGTGACGATGGATTAACATATAACTCTCCAAATTTACCTGATAAATCGAACCCTTCTGTTGTTGACTCAGGATCAATAAATGTATTTTCAGTTGGAGTCCAAATAAACAAATTATTACCTACTAATGACAAACGAACTCCACTTAACTTGATTTTTGATAATATGCTTTTTGGCAAATCATATGAAACAGACAAATTACGTAATTTTGCAAAATCTCGTTTCAACAACATACCTTTATCACCATCAAAACCATTAGCTAAATTATACTGTCCATTTCCAACATAATCAGATGTAATAGGCACTGTATTTTCAATGTATTCCACATTTCCATTTTCATCTTCAGTTTTAATTACTGATCCTGGTATTATATATGTATAACGGTTATTGTAGAGCGTTGCAATACCATTACCTGTAAAAGCCATCAAATCTTTAGTTCTGGAAAACATATATCCACCCATACGAACATCCAATGCCGCAGATACACTAAATCCTTTATATGTTAATGTTGAAGAGACTCCACCTTCCCAGTCATAATTCATGTTATAACCAGTTTCAACAGGAGTCGTTGTAGCAATTGGCAACCCATTAGCTGGATCAACAACAACATTTCCTTTATCATCTTTTTCCGTATTCAAAGTCCAATATGTGCCTAGTGGTTTTCCAACTTCAGCTCTCATATAGACTGCATTAGAAGTCGTCGTGAATGAATTTAAGTTTGCAAAACCTCCTAACTCCTCTGGAAGACTTACAACTAAGCTATTATTTTTAGAGAAATTAAAATCTAAAGTCCAACTAAAGTTTTTAGTCTTTACAGGAACAGTAGTAAGCACTACTTCAATACCTTTATTTGATATTTTTCCTAAGTTTGTAACTTGAGAAGTATAACCAGATGCTGGATCAATATTTAATGGGAAAATCTGTTTGTCTGAATTTCTGTCATAATACGCTGCATCTAATCCAACTCTTCCATTATAAAATTGTAAATTTACGCCAAACTCTAGTTCACTTGTCATTTCAGGTTGTAATGTTGCACTTCCTAATTGATTGGCTC
>JBBIID010000254.1:0-5054 GCA_037446675.1 Paludibacter sp. | reverse complement strand
GTTCGCTTGTGATATAATTTTGTAAATCAATGGTTCGGCATTTTTTATATTACGACTCTCGGCATGCAGTTGTAAAAAATCTTTTACGCTGGCATCCATCACAAAATTCATATTTTGCGATAGCTGAGCCACCAGTTTATTTTCGAGCGAAAACCGCAAAGTGGGGTCGGGGAGCTTATCATTTATGAGAATAGTACGTCCGGTTGGCGTGTCGTTTTGAGCCAGCCATTCAATATCCGCCAACAAACGGCTTTTCCCCGATCCGGTGGGACCTACTATACTCGTGATACTTCCCTGTGTAAGCAGAATATTAATATTTTCAACTTCTCCCGCTTTGTTATGTCCGCCTAAAATCCGGATGGATTTTACAGGCTGTTTTTCAATTGTTTTATTGAATTTAAAATCTAAAAACTTTTCGAAATTTTGTATTAATTGTTCTTTCGAAATGCCTAGATCATCATATTCATCTACGCTTATTTCATTCAGATGTTGATATATGCTTTGATTCTTCTTCTCGAAACGAATTCCAAAATCAGAGAAATATTGCAACACATAATCAAATTCATCCACTAAAAAGTCAATGTCCGATTTTAAAATCTCGTCAGTATTTAAAGTATTATTCATTTTTTCTAAAATCAAAGATTTATAATAGATTCATGCGATATTTTCGATAGGTCGAGATAAGTTATTCCGATGTACTTTACGAACTTTATAAACATTACAAACTGGGTTAACTCCGGATGACTAAAAATCAATTTTCCTGAGATTCCCGACCTGATATTCGGCTCCTATCTTTGTTTCGCCCAAGCAATAGGAACACAAAGCGGCTGGCATCGAAAAACGTAATCGTTCCTGCTCAAGTGTCACCGTTTCCGAAGCATTTTTTATCAGTCGCGATAGCTCGAAAGTGCCTTGGCCGTTTATTCCGTTCACAAATAGAATTGTCGCTTTGGAATTGGCTTGTCTCGCTCTGAAAGCAAATACTTCGCGTTCGGCTTGCGATACGATATCGCTTTTGGTAATCACCACAATGTCAGCCAAACGAAGCATTGGACCTATTTTTTTTGGCGTTTCCATGCCCATTAAATTGTCGATTACGCAAATGGCTAATACATTTTTGATGTGTGGCGAGCAACGGTTGCACAAACCAGCACTTTCGGTGAACAGATAATCGAAATGTTGTTCGATGCCCCAGTTCAATCCATCGCTTATGTTGCTCACAAAAAAATGATCAGGACATAAATTTCCTGAAAGTCCTACTTTAACGGGCACATTAATCCGCTCAAATTGTTGTGCTTCGTTGGCATACAAACAATCGAATTTTATAACGCCCGAACTCATATTCTGCTGTTGCAAATGAGCAATCAGTTTTAAAAGAACAGCCGTTTTCCCCGACGAAGGTGGCCCTGATATTGTTATTAATTTCATTTTTTACATGTTTTTGAGCTTGATATAAAAAGCGTATTTATCTTTTGTCTCAATAAATATACCTTTTTTGTAATTGCTTGATTTTTATGTTTATATGTTGGTTGCCAAAATTATTTTCCTACATAATTGTAACTCTGTTGTTGCTTATCAGAATTTGATTGTTAGCATTGCTTTTACATTTCTTCCCATAGCATAAACTAACGATTCGAAAGGGCGATATCGGTTGTCGGCCAAATTGTCGCCGCGCAATTTCAAATCCCAGTCAAAAAATCGTCCTTTGTGTATAAATCCGGCTGCTGAGCCAAAAAGCGTATATCCCGGCGATATATATCCTCCGTCGGCACTGGGTGCTATCCGCTTTTGAGAGGTATAAAACCGAACATCTCCACTAAGGTATATTGACAGGGATGAATTTATTAATCTTCGAATAGTAATGTCCTGTTTGAAATTAAAAGGCGGAATCGTTCGCAATGGAACTCCTGTCGAAAACCAATTGGGTGTGTCGGTTAATTTATCTCCTTGTGTGTAAACAAACGATCCGTTGTAGATCAGTGTATTATCCGGATGAAAGAAATTTTTCCACTTTGCTCCGATGGAAAATTCACCTCCGAAAATCCGAGTCCGATCAATGTTGTAATAGGTATAATTAATTCCTCTGTGACCGGAATTTGCCCAATATTCCAACGAAATGAAATCATGCAGAAAGTTGCAAAACAGACTCAAATCGAAAGACATCCAGGAGTTTCCACCACGAATGCCGCTATCGAAATTCAATCCGTATTCCGGTGCGAGCAACGGATTTCCGTAGACAATGCCATCGGAAGTTGAATTCACTATAAACATTTCCGATGCGTCGGGCATACGGCACGAACGGGCTGCCTGAAACGAACTGTAAATGCCCGGAAAAACTTCGTACACAATTCCTGAAGTTCCGTTCCACGCATATACATTCCCTTTTCGCCCTGCTACCTGCAAAGTGTCGTGAACGTTTCCTTCATTCACTTGCGAATAATCGGCGCGAAGTCCGGTTCTTAATTTTAGTTTGCCGTTTTGCGATTTATATTCCGATTCGGCAAAAACTCCGGCCAACATTACTCCGGCTTCCTCAGATACTCTGTTTCGGATATTAGTAGACAAAAAATAATCGGTGTATTCTGTTGGCGATTGAATGCGATAATAAACACCATCGGTTCCAACATTCAACTCCATGTTTTTATTGATCGAAAAAGTGGACAAATATCTCCAGCCACCATAATAGTTGCTATACCTAATGTCTTCGCGATACGAGAGCTTTCCGCTTCCCACATCGTACGAATCTTTTATCTGCTGGCGGTATTCCTTATCGAAATAAATGGAAATTTCCATGCTTTTAAGCTTGCTTTCGGGCAGCCATTTCAATGTGAAAGCGTTATGCCACGTATTATCTTCCGGATTATAAACTTTCATATAATCGGTGCCGTTAAATCCTACAGGTCGCCCCCAGATTCCACCTAAATGCAGCTCGCTTTTTACATTGATGGCGATCGATTGATTTCCTTCCCACGAATACGAAATACGCATGTCTTTGTCATGATATTCACTGTTTAGCGCTTTTGTCGATTTTCCGGCAATATAATCGTCGGCATCGCGCCAACGCGCCGAAAAATTGATAGCGTGATCCATGCCTGCACCGTTTATGTTGGTTAAAATCGTTCGTTCATTATTATTTGCTCCATACGAACTTAAAGCTGTTCCATGCCAACCGGGGCGCAAAAAAGCCGATTTACTTTCCATGTTGATAATGCCGGTAATGGCTCCCGGTCCGTAACGAACGGATGCCGGACCTTTGATTACTTCCACTTTAGCAAGATCGTACACATTTATACCTTGCCCCATAAATCCACCTGAAAAATTTCCCATGCGACGATTGCCATCTTCGGTAACGAGCAATCGTTTACCGCCCAATCCGCGTAATGCAATGGGAGAATGATATTCGCCGCGTTTAGTAATGCCCGGCACTTCTTCGAGAACATCAATAAGTGAAGCCGCTATTTTTTCGTGGATAATTATCTCGTCTATGTTGGTTTGCGAATAACTTTGCGTGAGTACTTGTCTGCGCAAAGGGGCAATAATCTGAATGTCATTGAGTTCGTTGATCTTGCTTTCAGCTTCGAGCATGATGAGCGTGTCGGAAGCTACCTTTTTCAAATGCACTATTATAGAATGGTAACACAAGTGACTGGCTTGCAAGGTTATTTCCTGATTTTGTTTGATATGAAAAGTAAAGAGGCCTTTGTTGTCGGTGAGAGAAGATATGGTTTTATCTTCATTTGTTATCGAAAAATTGGGCACAGGTTGCCGTGTTTCCTTATCGATAATAATACCTTTTAAAATTATAGCATAATTTGACAATGAAATAAGAAAACAAAAGGTGAGCAATATGTAGAATTTTCCGTTCAATTTTAGTGCTTAATTTTGATTTTTAAAAATTTCAAAATGGTTTGTTGTTTTTAAATATAATAGATATTTGTATGTTTAAAATTAAAATTTGATTCCAAAATGTTTAATTATTTTGAAAATTGCTTTACATGTGTTATCTTTGTTGTAAATAATCAATATCTATAAATTATATGTCAAAAGAAAGTGTAGAAGAATTGCTAATCAAAGGCGGCAGCGACAAACAATTTCGTATTAAATACGATAATGCATTGAGCAAAGAATCATTTGTGAAAGAAGCAAAAGCAGATGGATACGATTTTACTGTAGAAGAATTAACTGCCGTGTTGCGCGAGAATGGAGACATGTTCGAATCGTATGGTAATCCTCCTAAAAAGAGTATCTGGCTTCGATAAAAAATACGTTTTTTCGTCATTTATGTTTATCCTTATTCATTATAGAAAAGTCTGAACGCTTCTTGTGGTTCGGACTTTTCTATTTTTTTTACTGCCATTTGAATAATCCGCTATATTCTTTATCGGTAAGATTGTAGCGGTAAAATATCCTGTAAAAATCTTTCACTTTTTGTTTTGTAATCTCGTTGGGTTGATTGTAAAATATGTCCGAGAACCAGATTAATCCTAAAATTCGATTGACCGAAGGCGGAATATCAAACCACGAATAAGGCTCGGTTGGGACAAAAACGTTCGTTTGTTTTTTACAGCATTAATATTTCTCCAGTTTGCCGATTTGTAAATTGTTCTGAGAGGATTACTTTCTCCTTTTCCTACGCAAAAAATATAATCGGGATTCCATGCCATGATTTGTTCTATCGATACCTGTGCAAAACCTTTGGGATCGAGGCTTACCTGAGCACTGTTGGTTATGTTCATGATGTCGAAAAGTTGCGCGTGATTACTTTTGTTGGGAGATGTACGCAAACCATCTCTATCATTGGCCATATAGGCTTTCCCGGCAATGCGCTTGCCTTTTTTCAATTGTTCTGTGTTTTCGTAAACCGAACGGATAAAGTCAGAACAAACTTTTGCTTCTACCTTTTTATCAAGAACCTGTCCTAGAAAATCGTAGCTTTTATCCAAATTCATTAATTCCAAATCAATAACCACCAGCGGAATATTTACTCTTGCGGAAAAAGTTTCATAATTATTCAGGCTCCCTTTGTCCGAAAGAAAAGTAGCGACAATGAGCAC
>JBBIID010000253.1:0-5061 GCA_037446675.1 Paludibacter sp. | reverse complement strand
TAATCGCCCCACTCACTCCTTGAAGAAATCTGGCAATAATTAGCATTTCTATGTTGAGAGATAGGCCGCAGATACATGATGTGAGTACAAATAAGGCCATTCCCCATAGAAAGATTTTTTTTCTGCCGAAAATATCACCTGCTCTACTTCCTGTAATTTGAAAAGAAGCGTATCCTAATAAATAAAATGCAATTACTAATTCCAATTCAGCATTCGAAGCATGTAAACTTTGCTGAACGGACGGAACTGCAATATTTACAATAAATACATCAATTACAGTAAGCAATGGAGCAGATAGCAATATGAAATGTTGTAACCATTTGGTTGAGTTGTGTCCCATTTTCTGAAATTTCTTAATCACCAATGCTTTTTAGTTTTTTCTGTTGATTCCATTCATCGCATTTAAAGCTTCTTCCGGATTTACCAGAAATAAACGATAAATATCTTCGGTTTTGCCAACACGTATTTCATATTCATCCTTCTCAAGCGCACGAACGAAATGTTCCGCTACTACCGATGGTTCGATACCATTACTACCGCCGATTACCGCCGAAAATTCGGTGTTGACCAATGGTGGCATTAATTCGAATACTTTAATGGAAGAATCTGTAAGAGAAATACGCAAAGACTGCGTGTATGAGTGGAGAGCTGCTTTGCTGGCAGAATATGTTGTGAGACTGCCCGGCACAAAGGCAACTACAGATGATACGTTTACAATGGCCGCCTCTTTTTTCGATTTTAACAATGGCAGAAGGCTCTCGTTAAGCCGTATAATCGACAAATAATTAGTGATAATTTCGGCTTCTGCTTTTGCGAAGGCATTTATATTTTCGTCAGTAAGATTGTAAAAAAACGCAGCGCCCGCATTATTTCTCAAAATATTCACATCCGGATATTTTTCTATTATCGTTTCAGCAAGTTTGTTCGAGTCAGACTCTTTTGATACATCACATTGAATTCCAATGGCGTTTGGAAGTTGCTGTAATGCTTTTTCAAGTCTTTCCTGATTTCGGCCTGTAATAATCACCTTGTTTCCGTTCGAAAGAAGTTGTTTTGCGATTTCTAAACCGATTCCGGCAGTTCCGCCCGAAATTAGTACGGTATTGTTTGTTGTTTTCATAATTGTTTGTTTATTAAACAAAATATACCAATCGGTATATTTTGGAGTAAAAAAATTATAGTTTTCTTATATAGTCGTTTAATGACTTCATTATGTTTTTTATATACTCCTCGTTATCAGTGAGTTTTCTGATCATAATACCGCCTTCTAACAACGCCAAAATGGTTAATGCTGCTTGCTCACAATTTAAATTTTCGTCAAATTCCTTACTTGCAACTCCCTGAACAAGTAATTCTACAATTTTGTCTTTCCAACGAATAAGCGACAATGAAGCATATTGCTTTAAAACCGGATGTGTATCGTCGGACTCAGTGGCAGTGTTCAATATCGGGCAACCTCCTTTCGGAAAACTGGTTTCGGAGAAATTACCGGCAACATCTGGGTAGGTTAGTAGTTTGTCGCGGTAGGTTTTCCTCGTTTCCATTTCTTTCGAAAAAAGATCCGACATGATTGCCAAATTGAACTTGAAAGCTTCCACCGCAACATCGTCTTTGTTTTTAAAATTGCCATAGATGCTTCCTTTTGTCAGGCCGGTAACTTCCGTCATATCATTCAGCGACGTTCCTGCATAGCCCTTGGTATTGAATACCGTGGCTGTACGTTCGATAATGAATTCTTTTGTTTTTTCGGCTTTTGACATGTTTCAATTCTAATTTTGCTGCAAAAGTAATTAAAATATACCGATTGGTATTATTTAGGGGAGAAATTATGTTTTTTTAAATTATTTTATCCATAAATTCTGTAAATGAAACCTTATATTCGGAGCCTAACAAGTTAAGATAATCACGCCTAAATTTATCAAAACATTCTATTGTTTGTTTCTTTTTGCCCAAATGATACAAGGCATGGCATTTCATTTTAAGCGCATTTTCGTCTATATTGTCAAAAATAAGAATAGCATTTGCCGTTTTTAAAAGGAGTTGAAGATCCTTTATTATATCGTCCTGATCCATTAAAAACGAAAACCGATCGATAAGAAGGTTTGTATAGTCCGATTTAAAACTATCGAGACATTCCCACTGTAAATTAGATAACAGGTCACCTTTAATTGCCAAATCAAGTAATTCGTTGATCACTTCTTTTGACATGTTGTCATCTTTGTTTGTGGCGTTGATTAATGCCAGGCTTTCTTTGTAATCGCAATAGACGCTTTTGTCCATTACAATTTCCCAAACACCTTCCTTACTTGCAAATTCGATATTGCCAATGGTTTTTAATAAAGGGCGAAGCTTGTTTATGTGCACATATAAATTGTTTCGAGCTTTTTTATCATCTTTATACGACCATATTGCCTCAATTAATTTTGAAGTTGAAATACCCTCGCCATTTTTTATTGTGGATAAAAGTGTGAGTAGAAATATTTGCCCCAAGATGTTTGTGAAATGATTCGTTACATTGTTCCCATCTACATCAGTAATCTGCAATCCACCTAATAAATTTAAGCTGGATGGACGGGCTAATTCTTTTTTTACAGTACTATCGAACGAATTTTTATCAACTGCCTTTTTTATTTCTTCGTTCTTGGGAATAATCCGGTACAACTTATGGAAATTAATGCGATTTTTTAGTCTGAAGAACACAAAACTAATTAATACAATCCCTAAAGCAATGAAAATGATATAGTACCATTTACTTTGTATAAGCGAATCTCCAGCTTCCTGCCAAACATCTTCATAGTTTAGAGGTGGATAATTGATAGAATATATCCCAACACTGCTCAAATTAGGCTTGCGGGAATGAGCCGTTATGGCAATAAGTTTCTTCTGGGCTTTAAAATAAAATAGGTCGCAGTAGGATTCATTGTCGTTAAATTGAAAAGCGATAGAATCTGCAATAAATTGCATATTTGGTTTAGTAATATCAAATTTGCATAAACGAATTCTCGTTGAAAATTGCCTGTCGGGATATGTCAGAGTATAAAAACTGCTTTTTTCATCGTTGATAATCAATGAATTTCCATTGACAAAATGATTTTTGGTGTTATTTAGAGTCCAAAGTTTTTTTATACTGTTATTTCTTGTGTCGATTTTAAAAAGGTCGTAATAGTTTATGGGAAGTTCCTCTTGATGTCCGGATGCATTTCCCAATCCTCCAAAATATAAAAATTCCCCTTTCCCCATATAACCGAGGCTGCCTAAATATCTGGGAGTTAAAAGTGTAGAATCTCCAGTAAATTTTTTCCAGCTTGCATCTTGCATGGAATATGTAAAAATATCTTTTTTGTATTCATAAAACCCGTATCCTCCAATAGCCAGAATCAGATTGTCTTCAGGAACAAATGTTTTACTATGATGCCAGCGTTTGGGTGGAATATATTCATCATGCTGTATATCCCATTCTCTGGTTTTAAAATTGAATCGATTTAACGTGTTGGAATCAAAATTATAAGAAATCAGCTCTTTTTTATTTTTGTTGTAAATCAATTGATTGGCTCTTGTATCGTAAGGCGATCCTTTTTTTACGATAATAGTATCTAGCTTTTCTGAAGTTATGTGATAAACAAACATATATTTATCTTTCGCTAAAAAAATTCTTCCTGAATCTTCATCAAAAGCTATTTGAGGGTCAATAAAAGGGAAAGAGTATTTCGCATTCATTTTCCACTTTATATGATCATCCATTAACCAAATTGGATTTTTGACACAAGCTTTTGAGTGTGAACACGAATCGTAAACGGCATTATTTCCGTGTCGGCCAAGTTCCCATGATCTGACAATTTTATTTTTGTTGTATATTTTCAAATTTCGTATTGTCATTGTGCTTACATCTGTTGTAGCCACCAAATGATGATCGTTAGCTCCAAAAAAGATGTTGAAATTTTTGAAATCAATAGCCTTTATTTGATAAACCTTCTCGATGTCGTCTATTTTTATCTCGAGCTGGTTTCCTGCCTCATTAATTGAAAATCTGATGTTCAGCCAGTTGTAAATATTTTTATTTTTAAAGTCCTGAAGGCTGAAGTGAACAATCGATTTATTGCCTAATACCAAAGAAAACAAATCACTTTCCGGCAATACATCCATTGATAGGAAATCGATATTTAAAGAGTCATTGGCTGCAATCCTAAAAATGTAACCATAATTGTGCAGAGCCCAGCGGAGTTTAATGTCGAACGACATTGTAAGTCCATTACTAAATTTTAAACTTTGATCAGGAGTTAAGATAAGAGATGTGCGATTATCTTTTTCGGTTTCGTTCGAACGAAAATAAAGACCGCGATCATATTTATCCTGATATGAATATAGGGGTGGTATGAATACAAAAAAAGAGAAAATAAATAAGAGAAATACTTTAGTAAAAGATTTGCTAATCGTGATCATAATGCAAAAATAATAAAAATGGCCTATTAATTTAAGCACTAATTATATACTCGGGAATCATTTTCCACTTTATGGTTAACAAGAATAATTTGATAAGTCGCTGACGAACTTATATAGACAAACGAAAGAATTAGACGATTTAAATTGAGCTCCAAAAATAGAAGATATTTTTTGAATCATGGCTTTGTGAAACTTAAAAATTTAATTAATCAATAGCTTAATTTTAAAATAAATCACTTTTTTTTTTAAAGTTAAGGTTAGAATTAAGGTCGTAATTAAGGTGTCAGTTTTTTTCTTTGCGCTACTTATAAACAACATCTAATATTTATATAATGAAGAAAAAAACTACACTGAGAAAAAATGTAATCGCATGTGCTTTCTGTTTTATAGCATGTGTTTCAGCTCAAGCAAAAGATATTTATTTATCTCCCTCCGGCTCGGATAAAAATGATGGATTAAGCACCAGCAGCCCACTCGCAACAATAAGCAGAGCATTTACAATTTCGGAAGACAATGATGTCATTCATGTTTTGGGTATTATAGATATGACTAAAGAGCCCAAAAGCTCAATTGGAAGTAACGATCTTTTAATGGCCGGAACCAATGTGTTGACTGTTGATG
>JBBIID010000252.1:0-5062 GCA_037446675.1 Paludibacter sp. | reverse complement strand
TTTACGAATGAAGCTACCATGTTGGAGTAACCTGTAACGTGTGTCCCTACATAACTTGGAGTGTTACAATAGATCACTGATTTTCCATCCGGAACACATCCGTCTTCTTTTGCTTTTGCAATGATAGCCGTCATATCATCACCAATTGTTTCTGACAAACAAGTAGTGTGAATTGCTATAACTTCAGGATCGTAAACGGTGAACATAGTATCTATAGCCTGAACTAAGTTTGCTTGTCCTCCAAATACTGATGACCCTTCTGAGAAGGAGCTCGTACCAGCCATAATTGGTTCGCGGAAGTGACGCGATAATGCACTACGGTGATAAGAACAACATCCTTGTGAACCGTGGCTGTGTGGCAAGCAGCCATGGAATCCAAGTGCTGCATACATTGCCCCTACCGGCTGACAGGTTTTAGCGGGGTTGATAGTCAACGCCTTTCTGTCTATTTCTTTTGCTGTTGTATGTCTGAGTAACATAATAATAAAGTTGAAAGTTGATAATTGAAAATTGAGTTAATAATTGATTTTACGGCTGACAATTGATAGATTGCTTTACAGAATACAGTCAATTGTCAACTGTCAATTATCAATTGAAGACGTATTCTGCGGTTACAAATTCTTCACGTTCCCAAGGAGCTTTCATTTGTTTGAAAATGGTGCTACAAGCTATCATTTCAATATCTTTGTAGAAATTTATTGCACCCTCGAAACCTGCGTATGGTCCACCATTGTCGTAGTTGTGTAACTGTTTCAATGGAACTCCCATTTTCTGAACAACATATTTTTCTTTGATACCTGCACAGAATACATCCGGTTTGTACATTTCGATCAGTTTTTCCATTTCGTAATGGCTAAGGTCATCGATCGCAAGTGTACCTTTTTTCATATCGTTCATCAAACCTCTGTATTCGTTGAATTCGATATCGAATGCTTCTTTCAGTTGAGCAAGTTCTTCTTCAGTTTTACGTGGTTTGTAACGGGTTTCATCCGGATAAACCGTGATTTCCTCAATGTTACGGCTATCAGCGTCAATCTGAATAGTTGGGATTACACGGCGGCCTTCGTAGTCGTCGCGGTGTCCGAACTCGTAACCTGCTGTTGTTGTTTCCATTCCCAATTCGCTGAAAAGTTCCTGATAGTGGTGAGCACGTGAACCTCCTACGAACAACATCGCTGTTTTGCCTTCTGTTTTCAGACGGGCTTTGTCTACTGCTGCTTTTACAGGAATCATTTCTTCTTCGATTACTTTTTCGATACGGTCGATCAACTCCTGATCTCCGAAATACTGACCAACTTTGCGCAGTGTTTTAGCTGTAGCTTCCGCACCAATAAAGTTTGCTTTTGCCCAAGGTATACCAAATGAAGTTTCCAACATCTCAGCCACGTAGTTGATAGAACGGTGACACATTACCAAGCTGAAATCTGCTGTGTGAGCTGTTTCAAATTGTTCGAGAGTTGAGTTACCGGACATGGTTGCGATCAAATCTACCTGAATTTTTTCGAATAATTCTTCGATTACGAAAGCATCACCACCGATATTGTATTCACCCAATACGTTAACAGCATATTTGTATTTGCGTTTCGGATTGTCGTTACGTCCGATCAGGTTTTTGTACAAACCGTTGTTTGCAATGTGGTGACCGGCCGATTGAGATACCCCGCGGTAACCTTCGCAAGAGAATCCGAAGATGTTGCAATCAGGGAATTCTTCCTTCATCTGGCGGGCTACACGGTGAACGTCGTCACCAATCAAACCTACCGGACAGGTAGAAAATATTGCCATACCTTTTGGCTGGAAAAGTTCGTATGCTTCACGAATGGCTTGTTTCAATTTTTCTTCCCCTCCAAACACGATGTTTGAATCCTGCATGTCAGTAGAGAAGCAATATGGTATGAAGTTTTCCTGAGCATCGCTTTCAGTGCGGGTTTGGTTACGACGTGTAAGCCATGAATAAAAACCGCAACCGATAGGTCCGTGTGTGATGTTCACAATGTCTCTTGTAGGGCCAAGTACCACCCCTTTACAACCGGCGTAAGTACAACCGCGTTGTGTAATAATCCCCGGAATTGTCCGGACATTTGCCTGAATTACAGGAATCGCGTCAGGATCGTTTACCACAATGGATTTTGCTCTTTTGCGAGCTACCTTTTTGGGGTACGCCTTGATCACTTCATCTTTAAACTGCTCCAGGTTTAAATCGTCTATTAAGTTTGCCATAAATTGTTTCCTCCTTAGTCTAATGTAATATCTCCCGATTCAGCAGTACGAACGCGTACAGAATCAACTGTCGGAATTACGATTATTTTACCGTCGCCGCTTTTGCCAGTTTGGTTGGCTTGTATGATGGTTTCAACGGCTAAATCTTTTTTATCATCGGTAACTACCAATGTGATCATTCGTTTTGACTTGAGTCGTGGCATTTCCAACACCAACTCAGCTTCTGCAGGAGCTTCTCCACGTCCTTTTCCGCGGCCTAAAACAGGCATGGCAGTAAACGATGGCAATCCGGCATCAGAAAGAGCAGCTTTGGTAGCCGACATCTTGTCTATTCGTATCATTGCTAATATTAATTTCATACTTCCAAATTTTTGTTGTTTGTTTCACGTTATTTACTCCCTTTGGTCGTGTTATTTATTCCCTTCGGTCATGACCGTTGGTTGTGCTTCGCACGTTATTTTTATATATAGCTATAAATAGCGTTGTAGCCTAATAACAATGAATAACAGCCGAAGGCCAAATAACTGTTTAGTCTTTTTTACCGCTTGAAATTGTGTAGCTTTCTTCTACCGGAGTCACGAAGATTTTACCGTCACCGAACTGTCCTTTTTCGCCCGAACGAGCTGCCAGCATAATTGTTTCTATTACGAAATCTTTGTCCTTTTCAGGAATACAAATCATTAAAAGATCTTTTGGAAGCTCATCGTAAGTAACATTACCTACTTTAATACCACGTTGTTTACCACGACCGAAAACCGATAGTTTGGTTACAGCCGGAAAGCCTGCATCAAACAAAGCTTTCATTACAATTGAAGATTTCTCTGGACGTACTATAGCTCTTAGTAAATACATATTCTGTTCTTTTTTTAAGGTGAGTATTGTTTTTCAACAACAAACAATCAGGTTTTTCACTGATGTTTGTTGTTGCAGTTGGCTCTATTAATTAGTTCATGATACCAAAACCGATCAGTAGGTCTTCCAATTCCTGCATTGCAAGTGGAGTTGGGATAACATGCATTGTGTTATCGTTTATTTTTTTCGCTAATGAGCGATATTCGTCTGCCTGACCGTGTTCAGGAGCGTGGTCGATAACAGTTTTACGATTAATTTCTGCATGTTGAACCATGTTGTCGCGAGGAACGAAGTGGATCATTTGTGTACCCAATTTCTTAGCAAATTCTTCGATCATGTTAGCTTCGTTGTCTACTTTACGTGAGTTACAAATAAGACCACCAAGACGAACAGTACCTACTTTACCAAATTTAGCGATTGATTTACAAATGTTGTTTGCAGCGTACATAGCCATCATTTCACCAGAACATACAATGTAAACTTCCTGAGCTTTACCGTCGCGGATTGGCATTGCGAATCCACCGCAAACTACGTCACCAAGTACGTCGTAGAATACATAGTCCAATTGTTTGTCTGCATCGTAAGCACCAAGTTGTTCCAACAAGTTGATAGAAGTGATAATACCACGACCTGCGCAACCTACACCCGGTTCCGGACCTCCTGATTCAACACAGCTGGTATTTTTGAATCCGATTTTCATTACATCATCCAAATCGATATCTTCACCTTCGTCGCGAAGAGTATCCAAAACAGTTTTCTGTGCAAGAAGTAAGCGAGTTGAATCGGCTTTAGGGTCGCAACCCACAACCATAACTTTTTTTCCCATTTCAGCCAAACCGGCTACAGTGTTTTGAGTGGTTGTACTTTTTCCAATACCACCTTTTCCGTAAATTGCAATCTTTCTCATCTTTTTATACTTTAAAATGAATAATCTGTTTATGAATTAAATTTTAAATCTGCATACCCATTATTCATTTTCCGTGCCATTAACATTTTGGTGAAGATTTTTATTATTTTCATTCAGATGTATGTTGTTTGTAATTAGACTTTTAGTTGGTGTAAAAAATATTTATTTTAAAGTTGGATGAAGAATAAATAGATTTTGAAACGAATAAAACACACTACATTTATGTAGGAAAATAGGGCTAAATACATAGAAATGTAGGAAAAATGAGTGCCGAATGCTATCTGATTAATGTTAAAATGAAGCCGGTTTAGATAGATGACTGAAAGAGCGATTACCTGTGATTTTTTGTTACATTTGTATTCTAATAATTGAGTTTGTTTTGAATTATCTGGCGCATATTTTTTTGTCCGGAAATCGCTCTAAATTGCAGGTTGGCAATTTTATTGGCGATTTTGTAAAGGGGAGTAAGTTCAACGATTTTCCTTCCGAAATTCGTGCGGGGATTCTTTTGCACCGCCAAATTGACGATTTTACCGATTCGCATCCGGTAATTTTGGAGATGATAAACTTTTTGAGGCCGGAGTTTGGAAGATATTCCGGTATTGTTTCGGATATGTATCTCGATTATTTTTTGGCAAATAACTTTCGGAAATACAGTAAATTATCGCTGAATAATTTTGCTGTTCGATTTTATATCCATGCATTGGCAAATTACCAATATTTACCAACGAAGGTAAAAGGTTTTATCTTCCATTTTATTTTTTCGAACAGGCTGACGAAGTATGCGAAGCTAGAAGGGTTGAGAGAATCGTTGGAAATTATGTCCAATTATAAGGTAAAAGCAATTGACCCTGAGAAAACCATTGCTTTTTTGGAAACTCACAAAGATGTGCTCGAAAATTGGTTTACATTATTTTTTGCCGAATTGCTTATTTTTGTTCAAGAAAAACAAAAATAGCCGATTTAGAGTTTGGCGGGATAACCCAAAGTATTGGAGCGTATCAAATAGATGTGGGAGGTAAGAAAATAACTTTTATAGACACTCCTGGCCATGAAGCATTTTCAAAAATGCGAACCCGCGGA
>JBBIID010000251.1:2518-5121 GCA_037446675.1 Paludibacter sp. | reverse complement strand
GATGGTTTTCCGTTCTTCACATCATGCCATATATTTATCCATGGGTAATCGTTTGTTTTCCATATATATCCGATCAATAATCCGTTTTCACTGCTCGTAGCCGTTACCCAGCCAATGCTATCAGAAAATACATGAGTGGACACATAACCATTAGGGTAATTCGTTTTTGTTAAATCAACGGTATTTCCTAATGAATCTACAATTCCACAAGGCCATTCGAATTCATATTTATGAGGATTAGGAAACGAGAGATGTTGCATAAAACCGCTTTTCGCGTTGCAATCAACAATTGTAGATTCGGATAAAAAAGGTGTCCCGATGGTCACATGCTGTACTACATTAAACAGCCGTCCAACCGAAATTATGCTTTTTACACTATCCGTAACCTTAAATACTGCGTTTGTTTTATCGAATTCAATCGTACGTTCTGCAATTATTCCATCAAGCGGTGCGTTTGACTTCATTTTGAGAAAATCGTCACCACGCTTATTTACAATCTTCCAGTTGCTATTTCCCGACTGACCGTTATAAGGAACTCCGGCTTTTAATTCACCTTCGGTAGGTGCGCCCCAACGCCCAAGACAAAGAAAATGCCCTTGAAATGGTGCACCTTTTTTATTGTTTTCCGGCATATCTTTCGCCGACATTTTCCATGAAAAAGGATTTACTGATTCACCTTTGAGACGAAATGAAGTAAAAGCTCCTCCGGCCGGATCAACCGTTAACTGTGCTGTACCGTTATCTCCTAAAGTGATCAATTTGGGTTGCATGCAACCTGAAAAAAAAAGACTGACTGAGCTTAAAACAAGAATTGCTTTTTTGTTAATTGTCATGATATTATCATTATTGTTACAGTCAAAGATATACATAGAAATCAACAGAAAAAAATTGAACCAGTCACCGTCGCACAGCAAACATATACTGAAAATCAGATGGATATAAAAATAATTCATATTTTTAATCAACTTTGTTCAGGTTTTGTTTCAACTTTATTCTTGTTTTGTTACCGTTTCAAAATACATATAACTATACATTTGCTTCCCGAAAAACTAACCATAAGTGTATTTACCGATGAAGCAAATTATTAACTTTCTTACCATTGCCTTTATTTTCGTCTTTTTACAATCTTGCAGTAACCAGTTGATCAGAGTAGCCTGTGTTGGCGACAGCATTACCGAGGGAGATGGACTTAAAGACAGAGCAAACGAAGCCTATCCGGCCATATTATCCCAACTACTGGATAAGCATTATAAGGTAATCAACCTTGGACAAAGTGGGGCTACATTAATAAAAAAAGGAGATTGGCCTTACTGGAACAAAATTGCATACAAAAATGCGTTGGCTATAGAGCCGAATGTCTTTATAATCCTACTAGGAGCCAACGATTCGAAACCTCAAAACATTCCGGCTCATATGGGCGATTTCATTTCCGACTTGCGAGAAATGGTTGATAATTTTCAACAACTGTCGTCGCACCCAAGGATTTATCTCTGCACCCCTATTCCTGCATTTGCCAACAGATTCAATATCAGCGATGCTGTTTTAATTTCGGACGTAATTCCGGCAGTACAAAAGGTTGCCAGCGAAAAGAACTGTAAAATCATCGATTTGCATACCGCTTTTCAAAACCGGACTGACATTTTGGGAGATGGTGTGCATCCGAACAAACAAGGAGCTGCAGAAATTGCAAAATACATTTCTTCTCAAATAAAATAAACCTAGCATTCAGCCATTTACACAAACACTTTTCTTCAAAATAAATATTATGAAAAACATCACAAAAAGGGCACTGAGCCTTGTATCGTTCATTTGCTGTGCGTATATTGTTTTGGCACAACAGGTGGCAATAACTTTAGACACCCGAGATCCGAACACCGATTTATACATCGCCGGTGACAATCCCAAATTCAGCAATCTACAACAAAAACTCCTTGCTAGCTATTCGGCAGATGAGATTGCAAACATTCAGGAATTAAAAATTATCACGAGTGGAACTTATCAATTCACCGACTCCAGAGGAAATGTACGGGATATTCCAATTGCAATCGAACCAAATGATTTTGTTTTTTTAAATACAATGCCTCATCTCGAATCATTGGATTTATCGGATGCTACTATCACCGGGCGAGCCAATAATTCGGTGGATAACTCATTTCCCCGCACAGCATTTGATGCCAATAAAACTATCAAAAGTATTTTGATTCCCAAAAATACCGTTTCACTTTCACGCGGAGCATTTTCAAATATGGCCTTGGAAGGTACTTTCTTCATTCCAAAAAGTGTTACCAATGTTACCGAATACGATATGATTTTTGGAGGAAGTACAAAAATCACTGGTTTTCAAGTTGAAGAGGGGAATGCAAAGTTAAAAGATATTGATGGTATACTTTACACAGCAGATGGGCAAACTCTTTTAGTGTATCCGGCCGGAAGATCCGACATTTCGTTCTCAATTCCAGAGGGTGTTACCACTTTAGGAACCAGTGCTTTCGGTTGGAACAATTTTTTGGAGGAAATAACAATTTCGTCTACAGTTACAACATTACCCCGTCAAGACAAAATAATCAATAATTCAACAAAAGTAAAAGCATTTCACGTAGCTG